>JAJYZG010000021.1 GCA_021800155.1 bacterium | reverse complement strand
TCCAGGATCCCAGGGTGCCGTTAGCGTTGATCGGGGCATAGTCGACGGTGGCGGTAATGCCGCTGGCATCCCCTCCGATCTCGTAGACGTAGCCGTTGTAGGCTACCGAGGTGGCATTCTCAGTGGCCGCGGGCAGGCTGGTAGTGGCGGTCCACGAGCCCAGGGCGCCGTTAGAGTTGATCGGGGCATAGTCGACGGTGGCGGTTGGACAGGTGCTTGCACATCCGCCGATCTCGTAGACGTAGCCGTTGTAGGCCACGGAGGTGGCGAAGTCCGTGGCCGTCGGCAGGCTGGTGGTGGCGGTCCACGATCCCAGGGTACCGTTAGCGTTGATCGGGGCATAGTCGACCGTGGCGACGATGTTGCCGTTGTAGCCGCCGATCTCGTAGACGTAGCCGTTGTAGGCCACCGAAGTGGCGTCGTCGGTGCCCGTCGGCAGGCTGGTAGTAGCGGTCCAGCCTTGAGATAGAGAACCGCCATCGAGACCGGCTTCGGATATGGAGGTACCGTTAGGGCCGTAGGAGATGTCGCCCTCGTTGTTGCCCGTTGCGAACGATAGAGCGCTCGGAACAACCACGCTGGGATCGATACTGAACAGTCCGTGAACGCGGCTGAGACCCGTAACGTTAACGCTGAGCTGGTCTCCGGCCAGGCTGAGCTTGGTCGACACGCCCTCGGGGTTATGTGACGCGCCGGGCTTCGTGACCACTACTGGTGCTACGAGAGCGAAGACCATGTAGTCCTTGGAGCTGCCGGTCGATGACCCGGGCGAGCTTGAGTAGATGCCGATGGCACCACTCGGCAGCTGCCGGGCAACGGTGGAACTTGGTAGCCGGAGTCGATAGCGCACTGTCATGCTGCCCGCTGGCGCGTGAGCAAAGACCAGGTCCTCCTCAACCCCATTACGCTTCACGGTGTAAATGTCCTGACCTCCCCCCGCTATGGGATAGACGAGGTGGCCGCCGATATCCCGGCCGGGCATCGTGGTTAGCTCGGGATCGAGAGTCAGGAACAAGTTAGTGGTCTGGTCGTAGACGGTCATTCCAGCCGCCAGGTGACTGGGCAGCTTCAGGCTGTAGCCGCCGCTGCGCTGGCCCGCCACTACCGGATTCGCCAAGGCCGGATTGGTCAACAGGCTGGGCGTGGATGTCGTCGCGGCATTGCGGTTCAGGTAGAAGGTTGCGTTCGCCTTGTCGTAGCTCAACTTGGCAGCCAGTGTGCGGTCCGGTGCGCCGATCAAGCTCAGACTAGCGGACGACAGGCTGTAGCGGCGGCTGGCCAGCCAAGGGCGCAGGACTACGGTCGATATCACTATCAGGGGAAGAGCGGCAACGAGCACGGCGACAGTCAGGCGCTTCGGGTTGAGTCTCACCTTCCCCCGCAGCAACCGGGACCACTGACGGATGCCGGAGGAGGCGTAAAGCCCAAGGTGACTGAGGGAACCCCAAGTACCAGATTGCGCAGCGGGCTCGGAGTGAACTAAGCCTACCCCGGGTCCGTACTCAGCTCTCCGATCAGTCGTTGCTGAACGCACGGCAGCTTGAGCAGACGCTCGCCTGGATGGCATCAGCCGCCCAGGCGAGCGCCCCGAGGAATAGGAGTGGAAGTCGTCTATACGCCTTTGCACATAATGCTCATGTTTACTCCATATATTGTGGCATATATGCGCTTTATGTACAATGTGGCACAGGCCGGTGTCGCACTGCGACTCCATTCTCGAAGAGAAGCCCTTATAGACGGGATGGTCCAACCCTATGGTTCGGGCTGCCCTCTGGCGACAGTCGGAAAGCAGAGCATTCCATCCCAGCACCGTCCCGCGCTATCTTCGACAGCACAGCGTAAACCGACGTGATCCTCATACGCGTCCAAAGCTACGCGCTGCTAACACCCCAGCTTATCGAGCTGGGGTAGTATTTACCCGTGGTCTACGAAGACTTCTACACCCTCGACCTCACCCGAGATTGCCACGCCGCCTACCTGGAAGCGAACGACAGCACCCGGCGGCTCTTCAACCAGCCGTTCGACAACCTGCTCTCACGTCTCGTGCCGGCTCACGTTCACCATGATCTCGATCCAAAGACAACCGCCCACCAGGGTTCCCCGGTGGGCGGTTCTAGCGGCTGCACCCCCGGCATTGCGGAGGTGCAGAGTTCTCATACGAGTACTTTGGTGGAGCTAGCGAGATTCGAACTCGCGACCTCCTCGATGCCATCGAGGCGCGCTAGCCAACTGCGCCATAGCCCCTTATTTCACTTTAGTAATAATACCAGCTCGCAATCTGTAAACAAAAACCGGCAATAGCCGGTTGGTGAAGACAAGCGTGCGCGCCCACCCTAAGGCCCTTTTTGTTTTAAGTTTTTTGTTTTTTGACGCCAAGAGCCTTTAAGCGCACGATTACCTTCCAAACTCTAGCATAACCATTAAATCTGTCTAGTCAAGTAAGGACAAAAGCGTAGACTCATCTATAATCTGCGTGCCAAGCTGACGCGCTTTAGTTATTTTACCGGTACCCGGCGCATTGCCTATAACCAGATAATCAGTATCTTTAGCGACACTAGTCTGGAAACGCCCCCCCAAGGCACGTATTTTATCTGCGGCATCTTCTCTGTTCATAGAGTTAAGCGTCCCTGTGACAACAAGGTTTTTGCCTTCAAGTTCGCCACCTGTCATTTTTGCTGGCTCTGGCCCTACACCCAAGCTCTTAAATTTAGCCAGCAGGTGTTGATTTCTCGGTTCTGAAAAATACTCAACTATTGCCTCGGCCACTATCTCGCCAATGCCCTCAACAGAAGCAAGCTCGTCAATCTTGGCATTAATTAGTGATTCAAGACTTTTAAATTTTTTAGTCAGATCAATTGCTGTCTGAACCCCTATATGACGAATGCCAAGGCCGTAGATAAAACGGTTAATAGGCGGATGCTTTTTAGCTTGAATGGCAGAGTAAAGTTTATTAGCAGAAATTCCAGCAAATCGTTCCAATCTCACTAACATATCTGGAGTCAATTTGTATATGTCCGCCGTGTCTTTTATTAACCCAGCATCAAGCAAAGCAATAACGGTTTTCTCGCCTAGTCCTTCAATATCCAAGGCTTCTTTTGAAGCAAAATGCTGGATCTGTTTCCAGGTACGAGAAGGACAAGACGGATTCGGGCAGCGCCAAGCAGCATCTTCAGCTTTTTGCTTAACCAGCTTAGTGCCACAAACCGGACAATAAGCCGGCATTTTAAACAAGCGTTCTTTGCCTTTGCGTAAGCTCGGCAGCGACTGGACTATTTCAGGTATGATGTCTCCAGCTTTGTGCACGATCACGGTATCTCCTATACGGATATCCTTGCGCTGAACCTCACTTTCATTATGCAGTGTTGCCATCTGAACCACGCTGCCGGCAATTAAAACCGGTTCCAGTACTGCTACCGGGGTGGCATTCCCCGTCCTGCCAATAGAAACAAAGATATCCTTGACTTTTGTGGTAGATTGCTCAGCGGCATACTTAAAAGCAATAGCAGCTCTTGGCGCCTTACCGGCTACCCCTAGCTGGTCAAACAAACGGCGATCGTTTATTTTAATTACAATGCCGTCAGTATTAAATTCAAGCTCCTTGCGATTGTCTTGCCATAAACGCACAAATTCCATGATTTCTTCGAGGCTGTGCAGAACGGTCGCGGCTTTGTTGACACTAAAACCTAAATCAGGAAGTGCTTTATAGACGTAATCATTCGTTGGCACATCTTCGGTGTTCAGGCGCAGTAAATCATAAGCTCGAAAGTGCAATGGCCGATCAGCAACCAGGTTCGGGTCAAGCTGACGGATGGTTCCTGCAGCCGTGTTTCGCGGGTTAGCAAAGGGTGGCTGACCTTGTTTTTGTCGTTCAATATTTAGTTGCTCAAAGTCGCGTTTATACATTACGATCTCGCCACGAATTTCACTCACTCCTTTAAGCAACAAAGGGTATTTAGTTTGTTGTCGTAACGCTAGCGGAATTGAGTCAATAGTGCGAATATTGGCAGTGACGTCTTCACCGACAAAACCATCTCCACGCGTAACGCCCCGTATCAATAAACCATCTTCATAGATTAGGGCACAAGCCAGTCCATCCATCTTGATGTCAGCAAAGTAGGCAAGCCGATCGCCGGGTGCAGATTTTTGCATGCGGCTGATCCAAGCCGCAACTTCTTCATCGCCAAAAACATCACTCAGGCTTAACATACGTCTTTTGTGTTCAACTTTTTTAAAGCCAGGCAGTACACCACCCGCTACACGCTGAGTCGGACTGTCGGCAGTAACTAGATCAGGGAACTCGGATTCAAGCTGCGCCAACTCATGTTTAAGACTATCGGCGGCTGCATCATCCATAATTGATTCATCCAGAACGTGGTAGTGAAAACGATAGTCATTAATTAGGTCTTTCAGCTTAGCAACCCGGTCTTTGGCCTGGACCTTATTCATGCAAGCATCTCCCGATACAGGTTGTACAGATAGCTTACTGCTACAGCGAGCAAAATTAGAGATAGTAACAAAAACACCCACTGCGCAATAACCGAAGCGAAGATAATAAATGGAAGGATGATTAGGGCTGAAACAATCAACAAAGCTACGGGCAAGTAAAGCAAACGCAGCAAAATTGGCCAACGGCGCTTCCTGACTAGATCTCTGGCTGAACGCAGAGCTTTAACGGGAGTCATCTCAGGCAGCGTAACAATAAATAAGGCGAAAATTGAACTACTGATTAGATACAGTGACAATGCACTTAGACCAACCATAATAACAATAAAGAGGAGTTTTTCGAGCGCCGTAACCGCAATTGTATAGTTGAGCGCGAATACATAAAGTGAGATCCCCGCCACAAGCGGCAACAGCTCAATGCCGATTAAAAGCAGTATTGCCAGAAACGGAATTAGGGGATAAATGCCTTTATAATAAGCATAGCGGACTTTGACTGGCACATTATTGGACACGTTCCTGATACTCCAAATCAGTGCCAGCGAAGCTATCGCTGCAAACAGCAATGAATAACCAAACCCCCCGCCACCACTGCTACTGCTATTGCCCCCAACGGAGGCTAGCATTAATGCATAGATTGTCAGTCCACTGTCAAGCTTACTGAAATGTCCCTGGAACAAGCTGGTCAACTGCGTTTTGGTACTAGATACGTTAAGCCCGCTGCTAAAACCTTGTGCTATGACTAAGTTAACGATTCCATAAACCAGTACGATGCCTGCAAATAGCCATCGGCGGCGCCAAAGAATTTTCAGCGAGTCTACACTTAAACGCCAGACGCTGGGCAGCTTAGCATACGACTTGGTTTTAATAACCGGGCGCGTTTTCTTGGGTTTGGGTGCCGCTTTCTTGGTGGCTGCGGACTTAGGCATGAGTCTCCATGTCCTCGAGTCGCTTAATCCGCTGATCGATTGGGGGGTGAGTACTGAAAAGACCGGTTATACTGTGTTTACGCAGAGGGTTAGCGAAAAAGAAGTGTGCAGTTGCAGTATTTTGTCGACGTAATGCACTTCCAGCATTATCTATTTTGCGCAAAGCAGAAATTAAGCCTTCTGGATAGCGAGTGGTTAGTGCCCCGGTAGCGTCAGCTAAGTATTCGCGTTGCCGTGATACCGCCATCTGGATTAAAAACGCCACTAACGGAGCAAGGATAGCTGCGCCGATTCCTAAAAATAGAGCAATCTGGCTGTCTTCTCCGCTGTTACGTCGACCACCGCTAAAAAATGTCATATTGAGTAAAACATCTGCGATCAGAGAGATGGCGGCAGTCAGAGCAAAAGCTATCATGCTGACACGCATATCGTAATTTTTGACATGACCTAGTTCATGGGCAAATACACCCTTAAGCTCGTCATCATTCATGATGTCCAGCAAACCCGATGTCGCACAAACGGCCGCATGTTTCGGATCGCGCCCGGTAGCAAACGCATTCGGTGCCGGATCGTCCATGATAAAGACTCTCGGCATAGCTATACCGTCGGTAATTGACAGGTTCTCTATGATCCGCCAGAGGCGTGGATTGTCTTTTTTGTGAATCTCCCGCGCACCATTTACAGCCAGGCTCATCCGCATACCGGCATAGTAGCCAATCATCGCATATATAATAGCGCCGACCCCGACGCCTATCAGAACTGCCGGACTACCCCCACCATAGATCACATCAAACAGATCGGCCAAGCCGGCAATGACTAGAATGAATAGAACTATAATGAGCAGCGATTTATGCTTGTTCCGAGCAATTTCCGAATACATGATTTACCTCTAAAAGTTAACGTTAACGGGCTGCTCCACCTGAGCTTCCGCATTGGCGTCAAGTTCAAAATACTCCTTATCTTGTTTATAACCGGCTCGGCTGGCAATAAGCTTAGTCGGTAAAGTACGTCGTTTGGTGTTAAACTCACGCACTGTTCCGTTGTAGAAACGCCTGGAAGCCTGAATTTTATCTTCAGTGTCTGTTAACTCGGCCTGTAACTCCTGAAAGTTAGTACTTGCCTTAAGGTCAGGATAGTTTTCGGCTACTGCAAATAAGCTTTTTAGAGCTGATTGGATCTGGTTTTCGGCTTGAGCAGTCTCGGCTGGTCCGTTAGCGCCTATTGCTTTAGAGCGGGCAGCAGTTACATCTTCAAAAACGGTTTTTTCGTGAGCTGCGTACCCCTTAACCGTATTAACCAAATTCGGAATAAGGTCGTAACGACGCTTGAGTTGAACAGTTATATCGCTCCACGCCTCATCGGTCTCCTGGTTTAACCGTACCAAACCGTTATAGGCGGTGTAGTAAAAAACACCGAGCAAAACCAGCACTACGACAATCACGATCACTGCGATAATCATCAGCAAATTACTCCTTTTAGTTCTGGTTTTATTATACATGAGTCCTGTATCATAAAAGACATATGGCAATCTCTCGGCCCAAGAACAGCCGGCGGCGACGCGGGTTGGCGCTAGTCATAAAAGCCCTAGCCGTAATTTATGTGGGGCTGGTTCTAGTGTTGCCAGTAAAAGCTTTAAGCAGCCCCCAGGCGTCGTCGACCCTTGCAATTACTACTCCGCCAAGCAATTTTCCTTGGCCTCAAGACAGTGAATCAGCTGTTGGCATAGTAGGAAGTGGAGTGATAGCCACCCACGGTCCGCAAACGCCAAGAGCAATTGCCAGCGACGCCAAGTTAATAACGGCGCTGGCAGTACTAAAAAAGTACCCCCTAGCCTTAGGGCAACAAGGCCCCATGATAACCCTGGGGAACACCGATTATGCTATCTATACCAAATACATCAGTGAACAGGGATCAATCGTACCGATATATAACGGCGAGAGGCTCAGTGAATACCAAATGCTCGAGGCTATGCTCGTGCCTTCAGGCGATAACATTGCCGACTCTTTGGCACGTTGGGCGTTCGGTTCAGTTGCAGCCTATATAGACTATGCTAACGGCTTTATTAAGCAGCTTGGCCTAAACAATACGCATGTAGGCGGAGACGCCAGCGGGCTATCTCCGGACACTACTTCTACAGCTGCAAATTTAATTATGTTAGGCGCTGATGCAATGGCTAACCCAGTCATTGCTCAAATTGTTGCCATGAAGTCGGTTGATGTACCAAACGTCGGTGTCATGAACAACTATGATACCATCCTTGGAACCGACGGCATCGTCGGGATCAAGACCGGCAATTCAAACCAAGCTGGGGGTATTTTTCTGGGAGCCGCCGATAGCAGTGCCAATGGTCACCCCGTAACTATTCTGACGGCAGTAATGGGTGCACCTAACTTAAACCAAGCCTTAAGCGACAGCGTACCTTTAGTGATATCACTTGAAAACGACTTCAATGAAACCGTTTTAATTACTAAAGGTGAGGTTGTAGGTGAATACCACGAACCTTGGGGAGGTTATGTCCAGATCTTAGCTGGCAGTAATTTGGACACCTATGTCATTCAAGGGCAGACTGTTAAGGTGAAATTATCTCTTAAACCTTTGGTTGTCCCATCCGTAGTTGGCTCGAGTGTAGGAACAGCAACCTCTAACACCAGCGAATTTAGCCCTGCAGTAAGCATACCGTTAGTAACCGAGCAAGAGACAACTGAGCCATCACTTATTTGGCGTCTTTCAAACCCTGAGGCTATATTCTAGGCAAATTGGTGGGCGCTAAGGGACTTGAACCCCTGACCTCTTCGGTGTAAACGAAGCGCTCTAGCCAGCTGAGCTAAGCGCCCACTTGGTGTTACTGAAGATAAAAATCTTGAGCCGCTTAACATTATAGCTGATTGGCCGATTAACAACCCAGGACCTGACTGTTTAGAGCAGCTTAGGCAAGCTACCGCAACAACTTGCGTACAAGTATTTAATTACTGAGCTCAGGTGCATTTTTATTATTACAAGACGCTAGAACCAAGCTGACGGTTGAAATTAGTTATAGAAGTGCCATAAGATTGTGGCACTTAAAGAAGAAATACAAAGCCTAAACGGTGGCTTAAACCATTTTAAGAAAGAGCTAAAAGACCGCTCACTTGTTATTGTTGGTTACGAGCCTTCATCAGCCATACACCAGACAAACCAGCAACGGATTGATAAATTAGCAGAGGAACAAGCAGACCTTGAAACCAAGATAAAAGGGCTGAATAGCAAAATTGTAGACCCTAGCCAAATTAAGGTAAGCAAAAAGGAGTTCTTGAACACGTTCAAAGCAGCACCCAATAAGATACGAGCTGTACAGCAGTAGAAAAAGACGCTATGTGTCGAATATTGTTCGTGAACCTACGAGTAAATAATGAAAAAGTGACTAGCTACCTCTGGCGTGAACCGTTTATAAGCTTAGTCACCTTTATTGAAAACTCTGCTGGTGCGCGAGAGAGGACTTGAACCTCCACGTCCTATTAGGACACTGGCACCTCAAGCCAGCCTGTCTACCGATTCCAGCACTCGCGCTTATACTTAAGAATATTCTAACATCTAGGCTCGGTAAAATTTAAAGTCATGCGGCGGCGTCCCTGTCCGCATTAATTTTATAGATATTATTTTATACTCACCCTAATCGAGTTTACCAAAAAATCCACCAGGCCTTAATTTTCTTAATCAAAATAGGCAACAGAGACTGTTGTCGATTAAACTGAAGCTACAGCCATTACACTCCGAGAGAAACCGGGAATCCAGTACTCCAACACGTACTTCACTCAGAAAGATTCATGGACACAATCCTGAAATTATGCTGCTATGGTTGAATGAAGTGCAACTAAGTCGTCACTGCTGATTGTGCTTTACGCCGACGAACCGCACGCTATCCTAATTACAGACAAGGTTATTGGGGAAGACTTTATGAAGATATTTAAGATCCTTGCCTTGGCCCTACAGCCAATGCCAGATCATCAGCTACATAAAAAAACCGTAGACTTAAGTCAGCGGCAAATGGTCATAGACATGCCGGAGACTGTATTCGTGACGTAACAGCGGCTTGATATCATCAACACTGACATTGATTTTAACTCCTGGGTTAAGGATGCCATGCGGGTCGAAAATCTGCTTGGTCTTTATGAAAAGCTGCAATATATCATCTGGGAATAGTTTCGGAAGGTATGGACCTCTCAGTCGTCCCTCGTTGTACCGGCCGGTAGTTGAGCCCCCGAGTTTTTTAATTGTTTCTGTATATTCTTCTAACATTCGAAAAGCTTTTTGCCGATCACCTACCTGTCCGAGATTTAGTCGTGGTTGAACGTGTAAGTTAGCGTCGCCAATGTGGCCCCAAACTGCAACCGTAAGGTGTTCCGTTGCAAACTGATCATATATGGCCGTTAAAAAGTCAGCCAGTTTAGCTATGGGTACCACACCGTCATCTATCAGCGGCAAAGGATTAATACGATTCTGATTGTGACTGCTATAAAGAGCGGAGGCATCACGCAACTTCCAAATCAGCTTTTGCTTAGCAGCATCCTCTTCAATAAACACTGCTTCAGTATATTTACCAAGGATTTTAGCTGCCCGTTTGACTCCTTTATGTTGTTTGTGCTCGTTGGCTATATTAAACTCCAACAACAGCACTAGCTTGGGGATAGGTGTAGCCATAACATCTCTAAGATAATTTGGGTTTTCTTCTGAAACTGCTTGCAGTAGATTGTCGTCAACCAATTCCATGACGCTCGGTCTTTCCTCTGATTCGGCCAGTTCCGCCACTACTGCTTGCAGATCGTTCACATTATCTATATAGGCTGCGACTAAGGTTGAATGGTCGCAGTAGGGTTCAGTAGCTAAAGTAACTTCGCTGATTAATCC
The DNA here is from genome assembly GCA_021800155.1 of bacterium. Taxonomy (GTDB): domain Bacteria; phylum Patescibacteriota; class Saccharimonadia; order Saccharimonadales; family UBA4665; genus JAJZWH01. The sequence continues at coordinate 2,399 of JAJYZG010000021.1, read as the reverse complement.
TAAAGTTCCCTGGCTGCCCACAATTAAAGGGGTAAGATCAAACGAGCCGTCTTTTTCTTTAATGTCATGTAGGTCATAACCGGCGGTATTTTTAGACACATTAGGCCGGCTGCGAGTGATAATCTCATGGTTCTCTTCAAGCAAAGCATCTATGGCCCGATAAATTTCGCCTTCAAAAGTAGCCAGCCCAAGCTTACGGTTCAGCTCACGTTTATTGAGTCGCTCTGTTTCAATAACTTCTCCGTTAGCTAAAATAACTCTTAGTCCTTTCACATATTTTCGCATATCACCGTATTTGAACGAATAGCGGGAACTCGCATTATTAGCCACTGCACCGCCGACAGTTGAATACTCTAAGCTAGTAGGTGCGGGAGGAATAAAGCAGTTGTAAGAAACGAGCAGCTGCTGCAGTTTGCCGAAGTTAATTCCGGCTTCCACTGTTACTTCTGCGCTTTTCGGATCAAAATATTGAACTTGGTTTAGATGAGCAGGATAAACTAACAAAACACCACTACCGATAGCCGCTCCGGTTAGATCGGTGCCGCTCCCCCGGGCGGTTATGGGTATGATCCGACCACGTTCAGCGAGCTGCCAAGAGAAACGCGCAGCTTTTCGGATATCGTTTTCGGTTTTGGGATAGACAATGACACTCGGTATAAGATTAAAGATGCTGTTGTCGGTAGAAAAGTAGTTACGCGCATCAGTTCCGGTCATGACTTCGCCGGCCACATGTTCTTGCAAGTATTGTGCGACTTTATTCATATGCGCAGCTTCTCCCCACTTCTTACTTGTCTTCTCTCAATATCTTTGATCATAACATAGCCGTACGATAAAACGCTCGTGTTTTATGGCTATGGATGAAGATATGATTTTTGAATCACTGATTATGGCCGATCGATTATTAAAGATACTGAGGTTGACTAATCAGAAAACTTACTAACGATGGCGACTGGCAAAAGTCTCTAATCTAGCTAGGTTTATTATCTACATTGCCAATAAGTCACTTCAGAAAATATGTTCCTGCGGTTAGGATTTGAGCCAAAGCCTTTATTGGTGGCTATAAGTCTCTTAAGTAATGAATAATGGTAATCTGATTACTTAAGATATACCCAAAAACAGATGCAGAAATGCGGATACGTCTCTTAATTCAGAATCCATATCGGATAACAATGGAGGGCATATAAACCTGTGATTGTATATCTTACTGTACTTGTAGGCTAAGGAGGATTTGTTTAGCTTGGGTAACATCAGGCGAATTTAGGTAGGCCTGAACTTGGCTTGTAGTTGCAAAAGTTTGAGGATTAGCCCCGCCGCCCGCATCTTTGTAGCCATTGTTCATATTGAATAAGGTATGATGACCTGTGGAAGGTAGAGTAAAGCTTTGATACCACAAATTATGTTCACCGGATGTTAATACTCCGTTTTTATCTTGGACAGCCAAGAATGGTATGTATAGCCCTGACGAAACTTCCTTTGCCCCTTCAACTACATATAGACCACTGGCGTTAGGGATAGGTGTGGCGTTAAAAACAGTCTCTATATTACACCCACCAGACTGGGTAGGTGGAACGTTATTATAACAATTACCACCCACGCCACTAAGGCCTGACCAGACTATTTCAACGCTACCGTCAGGGCTTGTAACTAGTTGTGCACTAATCTTGTCGGTGCTAGGTGCACAACCGTTAGGCTCATCACAAGCTCCTCTAATATTTGCTATTGTCCAAGTACTAGGATACTGAAAACTTGCTTGAGCAGCGTAGTCTGAGTAAGTTTTATAGGTAACTGTATCGGTAGTTTTTGGTGTACTTGTTGTAGTTGCAGGTTTGTTATTTGATCTAGTAGTTACACTAACAGTCTTAGTCTTATAGTCATTATGATAAACCATGTAACCAACTACTCCTATGACTGCTAATATAAGTACTACTAACGAGCCTTCTAATGCGGTGAATCCTTTTTGATTATTCTGCAATTTGCCCACTTTATTTATTCCTTTATGCAGTTGTAATTATCTGACATTAGGATAGGTTGAATTATTGACAGTTACAAGTATTTTCTCAGTCTGACTAGACTATTTCAGCAATATATTGTTTGATATAATTATTGTAGAAATCTATGGCAGCGAGCCAAAAAACTAAATTACAGTTCATTAAACTTCGTGCTGAGGGCATAAGTCCAGCAGCTTACGCTGCTTAGCTCAAGGCTCAATTAGTCTAATACGAGGCGTTCGGGATTTGGGAACCTTGACCCGTAGCCATATATTGTTCTAGATCCTGACTTCCGCACCAACCCTATTTCTTGACCCATCCAACAGATAGCAGTCTCGAATTTCCAACACACTAATAGTCTAAAATGGTATGTAATGGCATACATCCGTAAGGTAAAGACTAAGAGTGGAG
>JAJYZG010000068.1 GCA_021800155.1 bacterium | reverse complement strand
CTCCACTCTTAGTCTTTACCTTACGGATGTATGCCATTACATACCATTTTAGACTATTAGTGTGTTGGAAATTCGAGACTGCTATCTGTTGGATGGGTCAAGAAATAGGGTTGGTGCGGAAGTCAGGTTCTAACCAAGGAAATGCGAAGAATATAACAATTTGAATCGGAATTATATACGCAGCACTGTAATGATGGCGCATAGCGATATAAACAGCTATCTGTAATACAAATGATAGTGCCATCGTAGCCCTAGCTACAACACCAGCAAAAAGCCATAGCCCAAATTAAATTTTCCTTTTACAAAAAGCCACAGCTGAAATATGAAACACGCGAGTAGAAAGTAAATCACAAATTTAATTTTACCAAAATAAACAACCCTAGAGTATAGCTTGATATTTAAAAATCCAATAATGATTGGTTTTGCAGCTTAAGTGTCAGTCCTGGTTCTTGTATTGAATGAAGTGTAAAATCGCAAAAATTAAGAAATGTGTTTAGGATCCCGCTTGAATAACCAAAATGTCATTGATAACAATTTTTCAATTTCTAAGTTTATTAATAGTACTCTTTTAAAAATATGTTAGGCAACATGATCACCTTCGATACACATATTGGCTGCACAAAGCAGGAGCTACTCAAACCCAACGTGAAGAATTGGTCAATGACCTGCTAAACAGGTACTCTAGCCTAGAAAGCTGCTTGCACCTCTTTAGAAACTTCAACTTTGTAGCAAGAGAGCCAAAGGTTGCGTTGGTGCTGTAAAGGAGTAAACGCTGCCTTTTACTAATATGCCAAGTGTAGGTCAAACTCTATTTGATGAGTTAAAATATAGGCAATATGGGCAACATTGCAGACGTAATAAAGCGACTAAGCAGAGCTACGCCTGTAGGTAGCAAAGTCATCTTGGGTGGCAAGATTAACTTTAAAAGCGCACATGGGGACGGCGAGGTACGGGAATACACCGTAGAGTCTTATGACAAAAAAGAAGGCGAAGTAACATTGAGCCGTGAAGTGGGCAGCAAAAAGGTCTTATTAAAACTGCCCATTAAAATTGATGACAATTCAGATGATAGGTTTAGTGTTAGGGCAGACGATAAACCAAGTGCTGTATTTACTGCTTCGGGCAAATTGGTTTATCTTATTGGCGTAGGTGCTAGTTAAATCTTAGTTGTAAGAAAACGACAGCAATATATTTTTAATTGTCTGCAATTCTGCTGCTGAAGGTTGTGGGTATGGCGCACCTGTATAGCTACTCGGAGGGGTGCTATAACTCATGTATAGCTGCAAGTAGCGGTTGCTGTTTTTACTTTTGAATACAGCTAGTGTTGGACAAATTGTGCCACCGCTTCCAACTGTAGGTGCCTTACCGCCAGAGCCATTTATTAATTCAAGAGTGGTTGTTGGGAAGCTGTTATTAGTGTCAAGCACTTGTACATAATAGAGGTTACTTACACTGGGTACAGCAGTTACGTCACTATAAGTTATACCTGAAAATGACTGACCTGCGGTACAGCCGTTCGGGTCGCCATAATCTGACACCCAATGAACTTGAAAGTTATTGTCAGGGCTATTGATATTAACATAGTCAGAGCCTTGAGGCGGTTGTGTGCCATGTGAGTAGTCAGGTACGGTTGCAGTCCAGTTGGCTGGATATTTGAAACTTGCTCCTTCTTCGGCAGAGGTGTAGGTCTTCCAGCCAGCATAAGTGCTTGCAGGTTGCGTGGTGGTGGAAGTTGTGGTCTTTGTTGAAGTCGCTGGTTTAGTAGATGACGTGGTTGTTGCGGCTGCTGTAGTGGTCTTGTGATGGTTGTGATAAACCATGTAGCCTACAGCACCTATTACCACTAAGATTAAAACTATTAATAAGCCTTCTACTGCCGTGAAGCCTTTTTGATTGTATTTTAATTTGCCCACTTTATTGTTCCTTGTTGTAATTATGCTCTAAGAGTACGTGTTATTTTAGCTATTTGCAACAGATTGTATTGGTCCATAACATATTGGACTCTACTGGTATTAATTGTAGCGAATCTAGTAATGCTCGCATAGGACTTTTAAGGTTCAAGGTGAAGTGAGGCCGTTCTGTGTTGTACCACAGCACCCAGTCCATCAGCTGGTAGTTAAACCTATTAATGTCGTAACCTAGATCATCTAGATGGTGATCAACAAACTCCTCTTGGACTGTCCGGTTGTACCTCTCTATCTTGGCATTCATCTTAGGATGTTTGGGATAGTTCCAGTAGTGAGTTAGCTCTAGGTCCAAGCAGGCTTCATGAAACAGCTTGTAGAATTCAGGTCCATTGTCTGTCTGGACTCTTTTCACTTCAAATGGGGCAACACTAATGAACTTATGCAAGAAGTCTTTAACTCTAGCACTAGATAGGCTGGTGTAACCCATAGAGAAGGCAAACTCTAGGGTTGTAGTCAATTGTCAAGACCCCGAAATTTTCAACACTTTGTCTCTGACCTCTGTTTTGTGTAATGTTTGAGCTTGGTTTTGGGTGTTGTAGTTTTGTCTAAATTGTCTGGGGTTGGTTTTTAACCTACTGTGGATCC
>JAJYZG010000067.1 GCA_021800155.1 bacterium | reverse complement strand
GAGCTAAACAACAAGCCAAGAAAACGGCTACACTGGCATACGCCACAGGAAGTTTATGATTGGTGTTTGCAGAACCCTGACAAACAGCTAGACTTAACGCAGGTTGCGTTTGGTTCTAGAATTTAGGTCACCAAACTAATGAAAACAAAAATGCTAAGATTTAATCATGAGTGATTTTTTGGCAGCCGGGCTGTGTTTGCTCGTGGCATTCACGATTTTATTGCTTAGGAAAGCTTACTTTAACCTGCCTATCTATGAACTGAAACGTCTTGCCGCTAAAGGCGATAGATTTGCAAAAACCGTCTACCCGGCCATATCTTATCCGGCTTTCCGGGGTCTATTATGGCTGCTGCTGGCTATATTCAGTGCTGCCGCAGTTGTTCTGTTAAATCATAAATTGCCGTTTTGGCTGGGGGTAAGCGCGTCCGTGATTTGGTTATGGCTGGCGTTTTCGTGGATCCCGAACAGTCGGGTTTCGAACGTGAGCAGACAATTAGCCCAGCTTATGGCACCTTTTTTCGCTTGGTTCCTGCACTGGAGCTACCCGCTTATTAAAAATCTTGAAAAAGTGCAAAAAAGATATCCGCCTAGGCATACTTTGGTGTATGAAAACGAGGATTTGCGGGCTCTTTTACGCTATCAGGCTACTCAGACGGACAACCGAATAACCGCTAGACAATTGGAACAGATCAGTAAAGCCGTAGCCTTTGACCAGGCGAAGGTCGGTGATTACGCTAAACCTTGGAAAGCTTCATTCAAGCTGGCTGAAAACGACCTTATCGGACCGAAATTACTGGATGAACTGCACCGTAGCGGACAAAACGACTTTTTAGTACTCAAGCAGCAAAATAGCCGAGAAGTTAGCGGTATTCTGAGTAGAAATGCCGTCGGACTCCAAAGTGAAGGCAGAGTCAAGAATTTTATGAATTCCGATGTGGGATATATTGCAAAAGATGAACCGATCGAGAACGCACTTATTCAGTTCGCCCATGGGGATAACCGACTGTTAGTGGTGACCACTAGAGGAGGAACCGTAAGCGGATCGATCTCCCTAAAAGATGCATTGGCAGCCTTACTGTCTTTCGATATTGACAAAACGGAACCTAAAGTAATAATGGAGTCGGTTGCTGATGAGCTTAAACAGGTGGTAACAGGACAATGAGAATTTTATCCAGTGAACTTAGCCGGCATATCGGCGATACGGTGCACCTTGAGGGGTGGCTGCACAAGAAACGTCTGCTCGGTGGGTTGACGTTTATTAATCTGCGTGACCGGGGCGGTATAGTTCAAGCCGTAATTAAGGAAAAGCAGGAGGTCGACAAATTGAAAGGCCTTCATACCGGAACCGTTCTTGCACTTGACGGCAAGGCACAAGCGGAACCCAGAGCTCCGAGCGGGGTAGAATTACACGACGTAAAGTTAAACGTGCTGGTTCCGGTAACCAGCGAGCCCCTGATTGAGATCGATAAGCCCCTCAGCCATAAGCCGGACAACCTGGATACCCTGTTCGAATACCGGGCTATAGGACTCAGAAACCAATTCGAGTCCAGGATTTTTCTGGTTCGCTCAATACTGCTTAAACTGATTCGGGAGTTTCTCTATAGTCATGATTTTGTCGAGATTAACTCACCGAAACTGGTCGCAAACGCCGCAGAGGGAGGGGCGGAGGTGTTCAAACTGGATTATTTCGGTAAGACCGCATCTTTAGCTCAAAGTCCGCAATTATACAAGCAGGTTATGGTAGGAGTATTTGAAAGAGTATTTGAGATCGGCCCGGCTTTTCGCGCCGAACCCAGCGCCACAACCAGGCATGTATCCGAAGTGACGATGTTGGATATTGAGATGGCATTTATCCGCGACCATGAAGAAGTTTTGACGCTGATCCAGGATTTGCTGTATTCGGTTCTGACCAAGGTCTGGAAAGAGCATGGCGAGATCCTGAGAGGACTTAACGCGCCGGAACCAGTACTCAAGCCAAAGTTTCCGCGTTACAGCATGGGTCAAATTCATAGGCTCTATGAGCAGGCTAATAACGTGGACATGTCCGGAGAGATCGATTTAACTCCTGACGAAGAACGCTGGATTTGTGAATACGCCAAAGAACATGACGGCAGCGAAGCGGTTTTTGCCACCGATCTGCCGCGCTCAAAAATGAAGTTCTATCACATGGCCAAGGACGAAAACACCGTTTTTAGCGCCGATTTATTGTTTCGCGGCTTAGAATTGGCTACTTGTCCGCAGCGAGAACATCGCTACGATCAACTGGTCGAACAAATGCAGGCGGCGGGAATCAGTACCGATGATCCGGCCTATGCTTTTTACCTACAGGCTTTTAGGCACGGTCTACCTCCACACGGTGGCTGCGGATTCGGAATCGATCGTTTAGTCGAGAAAGTCGTGGGTTTGGGTAATATTAAAGAAGCAATTCTATTTCCGCGTGATATTAACCGGTTGACTCCTTAAGCAAATAAACATACCTCTGACCTTCTATCTATCCTATTCCTTTATCTGTTCTGCTAACGTAGAGCAAGCAACAAAAATAAATACACCCTTTTTTCAAGTCAGGAGTTGAAACCCTGCTATTAATTAAAGGG
>JAJYZG010000066.1 GCA_021800155.1 bacterium | reverse complement strand
CCTAAGGATACTGATATATACCCGTTATGGACTGGGACACCCTGTCCATTGTTCTGACAAGCTGAGTTAGAGCTATTAGCTATTAACCAGTCTTCTGTCCATAGAGCAGTGCCGCCACTAGGACTGTGATATAACGTAAACTCAATATTATAGGTACCATCAGTAGCAATTGCACCGCTACTGCTTTCTAGCCTGGCCTGGAAGTTAATCGTGGAGTTAGTGGCAGCTGAGCTATTACTAACCCTTGTTTTCAAACAATTGTTTGCGAGAAGCAATTGTTTTAATTGCCTGTGTTTTGGCATTGGTTTTTTTGTTTCAGGCTTAACCTTTATTTATTAAGGTTTAGGCCTTTTTGTTTATTAACGGTTTTTATACTTGTTGTTTTTTTGGTTTTGCCTTTTTTAGGTTACCTTGACACAAGATAAAACCGTTAGTGGTTATTATGGTTCTAGATAGAGGAAATGTCTAGGGGAATATCAAAAAAATGGTGGGGCTGAGAGGACTCGAACCTCTGACCTCGTCATTATCAGTGACGCGCTCTAACCAACTGAGCTACAGCCCCGTTTAACTTACTGGTGGAGACACGGGGACTCGAACCCCGGACCCCCTGCTTGCAAAGCAGGTACTCTAGCCAGCTGAGCTATGTCCCCATTTGCACTTCTACTTTGTGCCAGTATTAACTAACGCTGTATTTTAACTAATAATACTTCTCTTAACAAATTAAAAAGACCCTCTCGCAACTGGGCTCTTGCTCGGTTAAAAACCAGGTAGTGCAGATCAAACGTCAATTCAATTATATTTACAGATAGTTCTCATCCAATAAATTGGCAAATAGATTGTATCTGTTAACAACCTATCGAGATCGACCTAGCTGTTTCGTACGCTACTTAAATATTTTGACTTAACATAATATGTGGTATACATTAGATGTATGTTAAGAACTCAACTTTATTTACCGGAAGAGCTAAGGCGGGAAATTAATATTGTTGCCAAAAAAGAGAATAAGCCGGCCGCTCAGGTTATCAGAGAATTATTAAAAACAGGGATCGATGCTAGAAATCAAGATAGCATCGGTCAGGCGTTTAGTAGGTTAACTCAAATTAAAGCCAATGGTCCTAAGGATCTATCTACTAACCTTGATAAATACCTTTACGAACGATGAATACCTCAATAATAGCCGATTCAAGCGGCCTAGTATCGCTTGTGTCCAATACCGATAGAAATCATCCCATTGCCATGCAGCTTAGCGAAGAGCTGAAAAATACAGCTGGATCAATTATTGTCCCCGGCGATGTTTTCAGTGAAACACTCAATGTTATTGGCCGCAAGATCGAACATGCTGTTGCCGTAACCGTGGGTCAAGAATTAATATCTTGCGAGACATATCTGGTTATGGAGGCTAGCGAAAAGATCAGACGATGGGCTTTTGAATTATTTAGAGTTCAGCCTGAATCGGTAAGTTTTACCGACTGTGTGGTTATGGCTTTCGCTGATCAGTTTGCCACTAAGAACATATTTGGATTTGATGAGGTGTTTAAAAAGAATGGCTACAAAAGACTAGGGTTTGAAAGAAACTAAAAACGCTTCTTCAATCTATAAACTTAATAGTATTTCTGCCAACGTCATCAAATTAACGTAAAAATTGCCCATAAGCTTAAAAAGCTACCCCCTTGATTTCACTCGAGGATATCGATATTTATTTACATCGTTTTTAATAAAATAAGCCAAACTGTTAACTCTATATCACAAAGAACCCTCTCGCAACTGGGCTCTTGCTCGGTTAAAAACCAGGTAGTGCAGATCAAACGTCAATTCAATTATATTTACAGATAATTCTCGTCCAATAAATTGGCAAATAGATTGTATCTGTTAACAACCTATCGAGATCGACCTAGCTGACTACAATGGATTACTCCACTAGTCGCTAGAAATCTCCCTAGAAAGGAGGTAATCCATCCGCACGTTCCCGTACGGATACCTTGTTACGACTTAACCCCAATCATCTCCCCTACCTTAGGGCGAAACTAGTTCACACGTCAGGTATTGGCGACTTTCATGGTTTGACGGGCGGTGTGTACAAGACCCGGGAACGTATTCACGGTAGTATAGCTGACCTACCGTTACTAGCGATTCCAGCTTCAAGCAGGCGGGTTTCAGCCTGCTATCTGAACTGAGACCGGCTTTGATGGGATTTGCTCCGTCTTGCGACTTGGCTGCCCTTTGTACCGGCCATTGTAGCGTGTTTGTAGCCCCAGACGTAAGGGCAATACTGACCTGACATCATCCCCTCCTTCCTCCCTGTTACCAGGGCAGTCTGACTAGAAAAATCCAACTAGTCACAAGGGTTGCGCTCGTTGATGGACTTAACCAAACATCTCACGACACGAGCTGACGACGGCCATGCAGCACCTGTCACTGCGTTCTAATAAAAGCACTCTCTCCTTTCGGAGAAATTCGCAGGATGTCAAGCCTGGGTAAGGTTCTTCGTTTAGCGTCGAATTAAACAACACGCTCCACCGCTTGTGCGGGTCCCCGTCAATTCCTTTATGTTTTAGTCTTGCGACCGTACTCCACAGGCGGGATGCTTAACGCGTTAGCTTCGCTACTAGCGGGGTCGATAC
>JAJYZG010000065.1 GCA_021800155.1 bacterium | reverse complement strand
CCGCCCTCGCTTCACTTTGGTCATGTGTTACGTAGACTGCTCCAATGCCTGTTGTTTCATGAATTTGACTAATCAGACGGAGCATAGTGCGTCGTAAATTGGCATCTAAATTCGATAGTGGTTCATCATATAAAATACATCTTGGCTCTGCAACAAGGGCTCGTGCTAGCCCAACTCGTTGCTGTTGTCCACCTGATAACTCCGATGGTTTTCGTCTATCAAATCCCGACAGTTCGACTTGTTCTAACGCGCGTTTTACTTTTATAGCGATAGTTTCACGTGTGTAACCTTTTTTCTTCAGTGGATAAGCGATATTACCAAATACCGACATATGTGGCCAAAGAGCGTACGACTGAAATACCATGGCAATCTGCCGTTTTCGCGCAGGTATAACAGTTTTTCCTGCTAAAGACGCGAGTTCTCCCCCTACCCAGATCTTGCCACGATCGGGCTTTTCTAAACCTGCTATAAGACGCAGTAACGTTGATTTCCCACACCCGCTTGGTCCGAGTAGTACAAGGCACTCACCCGCCATAATATCAAGCGAGACATCATTAACGGCACTTATCGGGCCATAGTTTTTTGTCACATTCTGTAATTTTAAGATAATTGCTCTATCTATCGAATCCATTTTACCTTCCTATATCCCCTAAGCCCAAGCGATAGCATTATCCATACTATCCCTATTACTGCAATAAATAGGCAGACAATAGCAGCTGCTTCTGAAGTATTTCCACCTAATGTAAAGTCATCAAAAATAAGCACTGACAAAGGCCGGGAATTGCTACCCGCTAGTAATATAGGAATATATAGATTTCCCGAGATAAAAAGGAAACTAAGGAACCACGCTATAACAACGCTTGGTAGAATTAATGGCAAAATGATAGTATATAGTATCCGGTACCTAGAAGCACCATATACTTGAGCAGCTTCTTCAAGTTCACTACCTACTTGGACCAGTACACCTTCGGCAGTCTGACAAATTAGAGGCAAGGACACCAATGCAAAACCGAATACTATTGGCCATGAAGTCCCATAAAGAACGTGTAATCCCGGAATTATGAGAAGCAGCCACAATATAGCCAGACTCATTGTGGTGCCGGGAACGGTCCATGGTAACCAGCTGAGTAAAGTCAATACATGTGATCTTACACCTCTAGAGTGTAGTGCCCAATATACAATTGTATAACCAACTAAAAGTGATACTAGCGCTCCAAGAGCTCCGGCCGATACCGTATTTTTTACGGCTCGTACTAGTGAGCCACTATTAAATAGGTTTGTATATTGTACAAAGCTAAGATGATGCAGATATCCGAATACTGGCTCCAATGAACCAACGAATAGCTGAACAAGAGGAAGGATAACACCGCAGATGGCGAAGAGAGTGATAGCTGCTACTGCTCCGTAGGTTCCGTAACCCAAATCCCACTTGCCAGGGTGACTATTTCTTCCAGATAGCGTGACAAAATTATTATTTTTATTTCTAAGCAGTCGCCATTCCATAATGATTATTGGTACGGCCAAAATTACAACTACCAGCCCCAGTGCGGCAGCACCAGTGTAATTTGCGGGCAGTGTATTCGTTATGAGATCGTACAACTCGGTGCCAAATACGCGGATACCTTCTGACGCACCGAGTAGCTCGGGTACGCTGAACCCTGTTAGTATTAATAGAAACCCCAGTCCGGCCGCACCCAGCATCGCAGGCCTGAGCAAGGGTAAATCAATGTCAAGCGTGGATCGGAACAGTCCACGGCCCGAAACCTGGGCTGCTTCCTCCATACCGGGATCAAGGTTTCGACAAGGCCCTAGTAGAACTAGATACTGTAGTGAGGTTATTTTTAATATTGTTACAAATAATAGCCCGGGCCAGCCATTGATATTGAAAACGGGCCCAATACCTACGAGCTTTAAGAGTTCGTTGATCGGTCCTATTTGTGGAGCACCTATCATCTCCCAGCTCAATGCGAAGAACAGCTGTGGGATAAGCAGATTTACAACCATAATTGGCGTGATAACTTTTGACCACCGGAGCGTAGACCTGGTTGCTATCCATGCAAAATATAAAGCGATTAGAGTGCCAACTATTGCTCCGCCACCCGCCAGCAAGAGTGTTTCGCCAAGTAGTTTGTATGTATAGATACTTTTAAACAAGCTGCGAATGTTGTATATAGTCCACTGCGCATTTGAACTAGTAGGAGATGTGCGAAAAGAAGCGACCAATATCATGGCGATTGGTGCGCTAATCAAGATGCATAGTATCCCTATAATGACAAGAGTCAATAGTTGTCGTGGTTGGAAGATTGACAGGAAATGCTTCGAATCATCTAGTTTTATCCGGTTCCTATATTGTATCTTAACATATCTCTCAGCTTTGCTGATTGTTATCATAATAAGTTCCCGATAGTTAAAAATGTTTTATGCATATACAGAAAGTCAATATCTCTTTGGAATTGGTGACTAGATACCTTAAGGATTGGTGCAGTTTAGCTAGGCACATCAAACAGGAATTCACATTATGGATTATTGGCTGCTGATACATTCTCCAATCTCTCAAGCAATACCTTCGTTGCGGTCCAACGTCGATCGCGTTCCTCTAGAGATAGAGTTGGGTACTCCTCTTCTGTTATTACCTGCATTGCTTTCCTTTCATACAATAAACTAACTTCTGT
>JAJYZG010000064.1 GCA_021800155.1 bacterium | reverse complement strand
CCAGCCCGTTCTTTGTGGGTCATGAAAGCCGACAACTCGGCAATTTGTTTGGTAGATAATTTTTGTTGTTTTGTCATCCTAACAGCTTACGCTGTTTTGGTGCTATTTGAGAGTGTTATGTGTATAGATGATTTGTGGTCCGAGGCATTGGCTGATCGTGGTTTGCTGGAGTATGTCATCATTCAGGTGGGTGAATAGTTTATTATCTTTCACGAGTTTAGCTAGTTAGCGGTAGGCACTGCGTAGCCGTCCATGTCGCTGTGGTCTACATTCAGATAGCTGCTTGGTTTTACGAGACCTAAGCTGTCAAAGACCATTCCCAACTGATCTGTTAGACTTGTGTTTCTAAACACTCTTCGGCTTTACCGACAGCCGTATGAGTGTTGGCTCCTACCCATCTGGGTATTACTGATAGCAGAGGTAAAAGACCTGAGGCCATAAGCTTCTAAGCCAAACTTAAATTGATAACTCCAGTGTTTTGGTACAGCTGGCGGCATTTTTGTTTTCTTTTGTGTTATTACTTATGGAAAACAGTGTTCCGTCTTTTAATGATGAATTATGAAGCGTGGTGAGGTTGAGATGCCTTCTTTGGTGGTGGTGGTGGTTGAGATACATTGTTTGCATTAAAAAGCACAAAGTGTACTAGTAATTGTGCCAGCGCCGCCACAGCCACCCCAATAAGAGCATAGATAAGATTGTTCTTGGCGCTGGTGATTTTATTAGAATCGCCACCTGAAGTTATATACTTTAACCCACTGACAACTATCATAAGAATAGCCGCCGCTCCAACTATTATGCTTAAGATGTTTACGGCTGCACCGAGGGCACCAGTCACTCCGCTACCATTACAGCTGCCAGCCTGTTCAACACCTTGTAGAACTTGCCCTTTGGCACAGTTTGTCGATCCTCCAGAACAATTAGCAGGACACGCAAAGGCTGCGCCTGCCTGGGTAAAAAAAAGAGCAAGTATAACAAAAACAGTTAAAAGAATCTTTTTCATGATTTATATCTCATAATCTATCCACTACAAAGTTTATCAGGCTTCGGGCTAATACAATAACAACTACACCAAGCAGCGCAGCTACTGCAGTTTGTCTGGCACTCTTGGCTTTTTCGGGATCTCCTCCTGCAGTAATGTAGCGCAAGCCACTGATAGTAATAAGCAACACGGCGGCTCCGCCAGCTACCCAAGCAATAAGGTTTGTTATCTTCATAATGATACCGTTGCTTCCATAGATTCCGGTCGGGTTATTATTGTCTGTGCAGAGTGCAGTGTTTTTTATGCCCTGCTTGTTATCGGCACAGTCGAGGCTTCCGTTGGTTAAAGGATTAACGCCGAAGTGGGATATATTTAAAGCAAGCGTCTGTTGATACATTGTTGTAATATCACATATGACAACAAAAAAACTGATCAGTAAAAATTTTATCTTGTTTTTTCTGCTCATCTATATATATCCAACCACAAAACCAATAATAGCTTCAGCCGTGATCGCCACCGTTAAACCAACTTGTGCGTATATAATGCCGTCTCTGGCCTGTTTCATTCTCTCTGGGCTACCACCCGACACCACATAACGCAGCCCCGATACCACTATCATGAGCAATGCTACTGCCCCAATAGCACCAAAAGCTATGCCAAGAACCGCTTCCACAGCAGCACTGCTAGCAGCAGTATTGGATCTATTTGGAAGGTTACCTGGAGCCGAGATAACTATTGAGGTTGCTAGTGTCGTAACATCCATTTTCACTTTCCTGACAGTTTACTACCTATTAAACTAACAATACTAAGAGCTGCAATAGATATTGCTAGACCAATGAGGGCATCAGTAACAGTGTTTTGTGCCTTAGCAGTTTTATCTGGTGATCCTTGACTAGCTGCATACTGAAAACCGCCATAGACTATAAAGCCAAGTGCTACCAGCCCTGCAATGCGTAACAAATCATTAATAACAGCCAGCAAGATAAACATTATATCGCTCGTGGGATCTTTACTTGTTGGTAAAATATTGAAGCTGATTATACTGCACGTACTTGAATTAAAATCAGAGGTCGGTAAATATTTGTACCATGGATCTAGCCCAAAAAAAGAATTACTGGCACATTTAGAATGAGGTGGGGGGTAAATAGCAAAATAGTATAAAAGTTTAGCGAGCATAATTAATGGAATAGTCCGTTAGGTATCAAAAACTGTAGAAATGCATATAGGAAAAAATACGCTATGAGAGCTATTAAGGTGTTAACTATCCGTGCACGGGCCCTAGAAGCCTTTTGCGGATCCCCCTCGGCAGTAGCATGCATGATGCCAGCAGAGATGAGGGAAATAACAGCTACAATACCTACTAGGCCAGATAATAAATTGATTACCGGCTCGATATAAATTGATACAAGATCACAGCTACCCCCAGAAGTACAATTAGTGGGCGGCTTGGGCGCAGCAGCGCTTGCATATGCTGGCATCAATGCTACACTCCCTAGTATTAAGCAAGAAGCGTAGAATTTTTTTCTGTTTTGTTTATTTATTGTAAACATTTTATATCACTATACTATTGGAAAAACAGATGTGCAAGCCGGAGTAGGTAGCAATACCGCTCTATACACATAACACTCTCAAATAGCACCAAAACAGCGTAAGCTGTTAGGATGACAAAACAACAAAAATTATCTACCAAACAAATTGCCGAGTTGTCGGCTTTCATGACCCACAAAGAACGGGCT
>JAJYZG010000063.1 GCA_021800155.1 bacterium | reverse complement strand
CTCTTCTAGATAAGAATTATCTGATAACACCCTATTTGGCCAATTTGTGTTCACGTAGATCATTGTTATCATATGCTTTGTAAGGGATCGATTCTCATCAGATTAAGCTATTGGTTTCATGGTATCAGTGTCCCAGGAGCATAGAAAAACCGGGCTCGGCTTATAGGTAGAATAACTGAGGCGGGGCACGCTTCGTAAAGGGCATTATTGATCTTGCAGACCTCTTTGTCCGTTGGCTGAGCTTTCTTTTGCTAAAGTGGTCTGTGGTAAATATAAATTATTATGTTTTCCTATATTTTTGCCCTCGTAGCTCAGGGGATAGAGCAGCGGTTTCCTAAACCGTGTGCCGCAGGTTCGAATCCTGCCGGGGGCGCATATTTAAGAGAAATGATTTTTAGGCAACAACCCATTATAGAATGCCAAGTCTATTAATTGCGATTTGCAAGTTTGCTTCGAAGCCGACCTGCAACCTCGGCTTCTGATAGCTCATGGGCGGCAATTGAAATCATTATTGCCTCCGAATCCGATACATCTGGAGGATCAGGATCCCAACAGAGTCCGTTCATTTCTAAAAACATAATAAGCGATGCCCAAGCCGCACGCTTGTTGCCATCAGGTAGAGGATGGTTCCAAGTAAGTCTACATACAAGTACAGCTGCCTTTTCAATTAAGTCAGGATAAAACTCTTCACCTCCAAAAATTGCTTGCGGAGCATTGAGCGCTGAATCAGCCAGCTCGATTCGTGATGTCTTTAAAAGTGTAAAAAAATCAAGATTTGTTACTTGTTCAGCAAGCCAGAAGTACTCTGCCAGAGATATGAATCGGTACAATTTGCTTCGGTGATTTACTTAGCAAGCCTATCGATTATTTCTTTGTCACGCTCAAGTAATTTTTTAGCTTTTGTAACAAATTGCTTATCAGAGCGCACTTTATCAATCTCATGAACCAATGAATCAACGATTAATGTATTGATGCTAACTCCTTTTACTCTTGCAACTGACTCAGCTTGGTCAGCAATCTCATCAGGAATTCGTATGGTAGTTTGTTTCGTCATAATCATATTATATCATAGTGTCATGAGATCATACAACTACTATAAAATGGCAATTTTGCTTTGTTCTTTAGAACACGTCTTTTGGGAATCATTTGGGAATGAAATGCCCATAACTAGACGATACTAGACAGCACTAGACGAACGAATACCCGTACTGAACAGGTTAAATGATACTAGAAGGAATTGTTTGGTATTCAGTGCGTATATCGGAGTATCAGCCATGGCTGCGTGGAATCATAGCTTAGCCCTTGCAGGGTTACTTTGAGTAGCCTATATGGAGAGTGTCGCTGGTGTTGGGAGCATTATTCGCTCGAAGTATAAGAAAGGGTGGGTGTGGTAAGAAAAGTTTTTTAATTTACACTCTGATATTTTTAATTTACACTCTGGTAAAATATGTGCATTTCTGGCGCTACTGGGATTCTTGTGGGTAAATTGTCCAAACACAAGTTCGGTTTCAAGGAATTTGTGGTTCCCTCTACGATGGGGGAATGAACAGCAATCAGCTTTATTTCGACTTACTAATGCTTTCATTCCCTTGGGATATCGAGAGGGTTACTTGGAATATGCAAGAAGGGCATATTGATGTGTTTGTTAGCCACCGCAAAAGTGTCAAAATGGCCTGTCCTGAGTGCGGAGACTTAGTTTCAATCCACGACCATACCAAGGAACGCTCTTGGCGCCATCTCGACACCTGCCAGCTACACACTATCGTCCATGCCTCGATTCCAAGGGTTAGATGCAAGTGTCATGGAGTTCTACAGGTAGAAGTCCCTTGGGCAGGCCCCCATGCCCGTTTCACCATGCTCTTTGAGCGTTTTGCAATTGACGTACTCAAACGCTGTAACCAGACAAAGGCAGCCGAGATCCTCGGACTGTCCTTTGATGAAGTTCACCATATAATGCAAAGGGCAGTTTCAAGAGGGCTACTTAGACGAGAGACCATAGCAGCTACCCATATTGCAGTCGATGAGAAAGCCTACAAGAAAGGGCACAGCTACTTCACTGTAGTGAGCAATCTCGATGAAGGGATCGTGCTCGACCTCCAAGATGATAGGAAACAGTCCAGTTTGGATGCTTATTTTGAGTCATTAACCGAAGAGGAGAAGTCCTCCATTGAAGCAGTCTGCATGGATATGTGGGAACCCTTTGCTCGGTCAGTTAGCTCTCAGCTCAAAAACCCTGAATCAAAGATCGTGCTTGATCGATTTCACATTGCAAAACACATGGGCGAGGCCGTCAACGAAGTCCGCAAACATGAGCACCGCTACCTCTTGGGACAAGGCGATAAGACACTAACTGGATCTAAGTACCTCTGGCTGCACAACGAAGAGAATATTCCTGATGAAAAGAGGGCTGGCTTTGACATCATTCGAACTCTAGTCAACAAGACCGCACGTGCCTGGGCGATCAAAGAGATGCTTCGGACACTTTGGAGCTATAGGTCCAAGGCCTGGGCAAGGAAATTCTTCGATCGATGGTACTCCTGGGCTATCAGGTCTCGCCTTGAACCCGTAAAAAAGGTCGCCAAGATGATCAAGAACCATCTCACGGGTATCCTCAACTACTTTGACCATCGCCTTACCAGTGCAGGTGCCGAAGGCATCAACTCGCGTATTCAAGCAGTTAAAGTGGCTGCCCGAGGTTTTAGAACTAAGGAAGGATTCAAGACCGCAATCTACTTCCACTTAGGTGGACTTGATCTTTATCCCGCAGCTTCATGACCTGGGACACCCACACAAAAGTCGGTAGCGCCGAAAAAAAAGAACTAATCCAACTAAGAAAACACCTTAGTTA
>JAJYZG010000006.1 GCA_021800155.1 bacterium | reverse complement strand
TAGGTAGGCCGGCAGCTGTTCCTTAATTATGGCGTGTTTCATAGCTCTCTTCATAGTGAGAATTACGGTAACACTATTAGTATCTAACCGGTACTATTTCGGTAACATTACTTTTTATCTAATGCGACTATGTTGACGAATACCTAACAATGTGTTATATTTGATAGATATGAAAAGTCCTAATAAATCACCTTCTAGCAAAAACTCATTAAAAACTGCAGTGGCAGTATCAGCTTTAGCTTTAGCCGGCAGGGGTATTGTAGCCAATGAAGCAAGTGCTGCTACTCGTCCTCAAGCAAATGCAAAGCATGTAGATAAGAAAACACTGTTTAGAGACTTAACCAATCTTGTTGTTCGTCTCGATAAGGGCGGTGAGGTTACGGTAACTGCTAAGGAAATCGACATACCTGGCCCAATAGATGAAGCTAAAGGCAGTCCGATTGTGTTTAAGGCTAATGGTCAAACATATTTTGCCTTTACACAGGATCACACACCCAACTTTAACCAGAAGAGACCAGCAGATGTAGCTCGCGACATGGCGGTAGTTGAACAACCCAGCACTGACCCACACATACAACTAGAGTATGCTCACCTTAATAAAGCTGGCACTTTGGTCGACGAGAACGGAATGCCTGTTGGGTATTCAGCCGGTGGCAATAGCACCGGCAAATAATTAGTGCGTTTATGACAAATTCTCAATACAACGCCAATCATCTTTTAACAGCTTGTGCTAATCTTCAAGTTTATATAAATACACGCCATGGTCGCTAGCCAGCGGCTCAAGATCATTGAATCTAAAGGCAAAACTAACGATTTTAATCTGGCTTAAACCTTCGGCGCGAATTTTACGTTCCAGCTTGTCCATCAACCGCCCAAGCAAGAAAACATAGACAGCATCTGCTGCCGGCCATTTAGCATGCCAAAAGTCACCATAGATTAATTTAATCTTTGTCCTTAGACGCCTGGTACGCAACCAACATATCGCAAACAGCAGCGGATTCAGTTCATAACCAACCGCCATATACCCAGCTTCTGCCGCTGCAATAAGAATACGGCCGTCACCACAGCCTAGATCAATCAGGATTCCGCCTTTTGGCAAACCGGCCAGTCTAAGTGCAGCATCAATTTGAGCCTTAGTAGTTGGCAAATAAGGTGCCCCAAAAAGCAAAACATAACCAAACATCAGCGAGACAAGCAAAGCTGACAATAAAACAAGCTGCCACCACACCACTAAACCTTTGGTGGTTTTAGTTTATTCAGCTGGTTTTCAGCCGTTTTTAAAAAAGTCTGCATTTGTTTAATAATTTGCATGGCCTCTGTATATAACTTAAGCGAGTCGACGATAGACGTATTATCATCCTGCAACCTGGTCAAAATTGCATCAAGACGCAAGCCCAGTCGTTCATAATCGATTTGTTTACTGCTCTGTGGCATTGTTGTTTACTTCTAATGGCCTAACGATGGCCGCCTCGAATGCGGCTTTTGACAATTCAATAGCTACTATACTACCAGAGCTCAGATTGGAGCCGTCACTCACTTGCCCGTTAACACGCACAATCGAGTAGCCCCGTCTTAAAATGGCTTGCGGGCTTAAGGCAGCCACTAATACGGAAAGCTGTTTTAACTGTCGTTGTTCGCGCTGTAAGCGGTCGTTCAGAACACTGATAACTTGCTCACGCTGACGCTCAAGTTGACCAATAGTCTGTTTAATCTTATTTTTAATGACGGCCCGGGTCTCAATCGCCAAGTTTTTTAAGTTGAGCTGCGCTACCTTTTTATCCGGTACAAGTATTTCAGCGGCATTTGACGGTGTTGAGGCACGACGGTCAGCCGCCAGCTCAGCCAGGCTTATATCGCTTTCGTGGCCAATCGCAACCAGTGTCGGCACTCGACTAGAAGCCACTGCCCTAGTCACAACTTCGCTATTAAAAACCGCCAAATCTTCAGGACTGCCGCCACCGCGTATAACTACGACTACATCCTGCAGATCCGGCCGACCAGAAAAGAATTCTAGCGCCCGACTTATTTCATCGGCTGCTGTTTCACCTTGTACGCTAACTGAATAGAGATCTATCTTTAGCCCGACCCAACGATTTTTCAGTATCTGTATGAAATCAGCTAATGCTGCCGACGGTGAAGCGGTAATTAGGCCGATTGCGCTAGGCGGATATGGCAGTGGCCGTTTGCGCTCAGGGGCAAATAAGCCCTCCTTTTCAAGTTTGGCGGCCAGTAGCTCGCTTGCTCGCTTGATCGAACCCACACCGACTGGCGTAATTGAGCTGAAATTAAAACTAAAACCGTAACGCTGATGAAGCCTGGGCAGACCTTTAACCCGCAGTATCATCCCTTCTTCGAGCGGCCCCGGCAACTGGTATACTGATCCGAAACAGCTAATACTGGCAGCTTCGTCCTTTAGATCAAAGTACACCCATTTTCGTTTAGACACCCTAAAATTACCCAGCTCACCGCGAATCGAAATGACGCTAAAGGCATATTCAACCGTCTGATTAAAGACTTCTACAAATTCACTTACCGATAACTCGACATCTGTATTCATAGAATTTCCGCCGGCTGAGGCGGGTGTCCATGCCTGCCAACCTCCTTTTGGTATAGATAGTATCCAGCCGGCAGCTGCAAAATAGTGTTTAGTACTCTATACATAATAATGACTGGCAGGCTGAGCTTAGGTGAAATTCCGGCAGTCAGCAAAACAGCAATCATAAGTGCCTCGTAAATCCCGACGCCGCCGGGCAATACTGATATAAAACCAGCAATATTGGCAATCCCATATGCTAGAATAACAGCTCCCGGATTAATGAAATGACCAAACGCCACGAATACGGAGTAGACAACTGCAACTTCAGTTAAATTCATTAAAAGTGCATAAATAAATGCTGGACGCATGCGTCGTTGATCATAGCGCATTTGTAGAAACGTGTAGTGAAAATCATCAAACACACTGCGCGCCTTTTTCATATTAATGGCATCTTTACCGGGCTGCACCATTTGCCACAGTCTATTCAGCAGAACAGCAAAGTATGCCAAAAAGGAATTAATCCGCTGCCGATTCCCGATAATGTAAATAAAAAGCGCCGACCCGACCAGCAGCAAAGTCGCCAGAACACCGGACACCAAGATGGTGAAATTATTGACTCTGCCCCCGATAGCCAGGAAAATGACACCTAAAAGAATCAAGGCCTCAAAAGAAAATACTATAAGCAGCAGTTTAATAAACTGCACCAATGTAGCCTTGGCCCCAGTAATATTAGTGCCCCTTAACCTAAAGCCGAAATAGGAGATCCCGGCGACGCCGCCGCTTGGAAAGACATGGTTGACGAAATTCAGCTCGGACGTAGTCTTGAGTAGAGTTTTATACTCAATTTTATTCCCTACTATCGCAAACAACCGCTGGTAAAGCTTTGTCTGGGCATGGTAGTTTAAAACCTCAAGCGGTACCATCAACAACAAAGCAAAACCGTTGACATGGAGTAAGTTCCTAAGAGTAGCAACTAAATCGTGGCGGATAAAATATAGCGTCATAAGCAGCGCAATCACCGTCGTAATATTCAGCAATAGCTTCCACCGCTTAATGACGAAGGTCGCGAGCTTGCTCATAATCTCAACTATTATACCGGTAAATTTAAGATGCAGGTGCAAATACTGGACAATGCACTGTAATATACAACCATGCAAAGTCTTTTGATCTTAGGCCGGCAACCAGAGCTTTCCCTAGCTGAACTTGAAAGTTTGTATGGCGCCGATAAACTGCGCTTGGTTGGACAGCTAGCTGCTGTTATTGATGTCGACCCCTGCTTATTAGCTTTCGAACGTCTAGGCGGTACAGTGAAATTCGCGAAAATCTTAACTGAGCTAGATACCATCAATTGGGAAGATATTGGTAACTTTCTCATAAATAACTCGCCGGGCAATAGCCGGCGGATGCCACCAGGAAAAATGAGGCTTGGCATTAGCGTTTACGGATTCAAGCAAGCTCCAAGAGAAGTACAACGCTTAGCTTTCAATATCAAACAGGCTGTGAGAGCAACCAATCGCAGCGTTAGAGTCGCCCCCAACAATAACCCAACTCTAAGCACTGCTCAAGTCATCCATAACCAGCTAACAGGCACGAATGGCTGGGAATTATTAATCGTAAAAGATAACTCAAGAACCATTATCGCCCAAACTGTAAAAGTTCAAGATATCGGCGCATATGCGCGTCGGGACCGTGAACGTCCGGCACGCGACCTTAAGGTCGGTACACTACCGCCTAAACTGGCGCAAGTAATCATCAATTTGGCTGCCGGACCACTGCCAGCAACCACCGCACAATCCGTCTGTGACACACGCTCACCGAAACCGAGATCAAGGGCTTATTGTGCCGATTCACTACTGCTTGACCCTTTTTGTGGCAGCGGAGTGATTATTCAAGAAGCCGCGATTATGGGTTATGCTTGTCTGGGGTCCGATATAAGCCCGCGTATGATCGACTTTGCTAAAACTAATCTAAAGTGGCTGCGCGAAATGCCACGAAGTCCGCTTAGCCTAGACCCAACCATCACATTCATACAGCGTGACGCCACCAAGGATCAATGGCCGCTTGATCCGAATAAAAAATTGTTTATCGCAAGCGAAACAGATCTAGGCAAACCCTTCATCAAACCTCCCCCGCTTGCAAAGCTCGAGACAGAAATAGCTAAAGCTCAACGGTCAATCACAAAAACACTCGATAACTTAGCCAAACAGCTTGGAAGTGGGACGCGTATCGCATTTGCCGTGCCGGCCTGGCGGATGCCGGACGGACATATAATAAACCTTCCCTTGCTTGACCATAACTCTTATAGTGAGTATAATCGGGTCAGTTTTAGACACGTTCGGGATGAACAGCTAATTTACTACCGGCCCAACCAGGTGGTAGCCCGTGCGATGCTAGTTTTAAGCAAAGCCTGAAGAGGAAACAAGTTATGTCACATGTCAAAGCGGGTGGTACCGCTAAGAACGTTCACGACTCACCTGGTCAAAGACTGGGAGTTAAGTTATATGGCGGTCAAAAAGTTAAAGTCGGTCAAGTCATAGTCCGACAGGTAGGCATGACTAAACGACCCGGGGCCGGCACCAAAATGAGTCGCAATTATACAATTCATGCCGCTAAAGACGGTACGGTCAGCTTTAATACGCGTAAAGTACGCTTGTTTTCCGGCCGGTCAGTTCGACGCACTGAAGTCAGCGTTAACTGATACCCAGTTGATGACGAATACGATCAATCACGTCAGCGATCACAACCTGCGATTTAACCAGGTAGTCATCGACACCCAAGCTTTCAGCCCGCTGTTTGTCGCTATCCTGGCTTAAAGCCGTCAGCATAATTACTTTTAGATTAGCGGTCTCGGGTGTATTGCGCAGTATATCCAACACATCAAAGCCACTGACTTTAGGCATCATTACATCCAATAGAACCAGGTCAGGTCGATAACTTAAAGCTGAAGCTAGGGCATCCTCGCCGTCGGCTACCCGGCGTACATCAAAACCTTCGGCCTGTAAACGAGTTACGTAGACATTAGCCAAACCGTCATCATCTTCGACCAGTAATATTCTTTTGTGGGTGTCAGATTTAGGTTCATCCATAAAGCTTAAGGTATCTTATCTGCTGGTTTTTTGCAAGGTGGCTTTTATTAAGCCATCAAAAAGCGGGTGTGGATTAGTCGGTCTTGATTTGAATTCTGGATGGAATTGACTGGCTATAAAATAGGGTTGATTGGTACCTTCGATGACTTCGACCAAGCCGCTAGCCGGATTAAACCCAACCGCCCGGATGCCCCAAGACTTATATGCTGGTACGTACTTAAGATTACACTCCCAGCGGTGACGATGCCGTTCGGTAATTTTTAATGTGCCGTAAACTTTAGCGGCCAAACTGTCACTTACTAGTTCACAGTCATAATTCCCAAGGCGCATGGTGCCCCCTGTACTCTCTTTCCCCCGTTGATCATCCATCGTATCAATAACCGGATCTGGTGTATCCGGATCAACCTCTGTCGTATTGGCTCTGTCCAGACCACCGCTACGTGCAGCTGCAATAACGGCCATGTGCAAACCATAGCACAAACCCAAATATGGCATACCATTTCTCAAAGCATAGCTTGCAGCGGCAATTTTACCCTCTACACCACGACTGCCGAATCCGCCTGGAACAATTAAGGCATCACATTTATCGAGTTGCGCATCGGGATTACCATCTTTAGAAAGTTTAACCGCATCTATCCAGAGAATATTGACGTTACAGTCATTCCACCACGCAGCTGAACGAATTGCTTCAACAACCGACATATAGGTATCACTATTGTCAAGGTATTTCCCAACCAGACCCACCGTTACTTTTCGGTCATACACTCTTTCGGCTCGTTTTACCATGTCTCGCCACGGTTTTAATTGTGCTTCCTTGGCCGAGACAATTGACAATCTTTTAGTAATTACTTGCATTATACCGCTATCCTCCAGCGTCAAAGGAACTTCATAGATACTTTTAGCATTGGGCAGCAATACAATGGCCTCTTCATCAATACCCGAATAAAGACTCAATTTACGCTTGACTCCATTGTTGGCGGGATACTCACTCCGGCCAACTAAGATGTCTGGCGTAATCCCAAGCCCCCTCAGTTCCCGAATTGAGTTTTGGGCCGGCTTGGTTTTGGTTTCTTGGGATGCACTGAGAAACGGTAAATAAACTACATGTACATACAGGCAGTCTTGCTGACCAACGTGCAGCGAAAATTCACGGATAGCCTCTATAAAGCTTAGGGACTCATAGTCCCCAACCGTCCCACCAATTTCAACTATGTGCACATCGTAGCCGTTACCGGCAATAGAAATGTATGACTGGATGGCAGCAGTTAGATGAGGAATAATCTGGACGTCATCGCCGTGGTATTTTCCGGCACGCTCATCGGCAATAACATTAGCCAATACTCTTCCGGCCATCAGACTGCTTTCCCCAGTCATTTCAGCACCAGTAAAGCGTTCGTAGTGCCCTAAATCCAAGTCTGTTTCAGCACCATCTTTTGTCACAAATACTTCGCCATGTTCCCTGGGGTTAAGCAGACCGGCATCAACATTTAGATAAGGATCACATTTTTGTAGATTTACACTTAAACCGCGAGCACTTAAAAGGTTACCGATTGAGGCGGCTGTTATACCCTTTCCTAGTCCGGAAAGTACTCCACCAGTAACGAATATGTACTTGGTTTGGCTGCGAGCCACCAGAGAGCTACCTCTTTAATCCTTCGAATGGTAACACAGTAATAACCCCAACCTCAACTATTTTGCATAATTTATGTTAACAATTTCTATGGATTTGAGTGGTAATTGTTAACCAATCAGAACCATAATAATGAATACCTCCTCCATCGACGGATCTAAGATTACTAAAAGCAGACTCTGAAAACTTTACTTATTGGCTAGATAAGCTTCAGCTGCCGCCAACTGATTGTCTGTGCCATTGTTGGCCAGTTTAACCACCTCATCAGGAGTTATGCCGATATGCTCGATATCTTGACCGTCTGGTCGGTACCAAGACGCAACTGTCACTTTAAGTTCAGCTCCGCCGCTTAGTCCGATTAGCTGCTGTACAACACCTTTTCCGAAAGTTTTAGTACCAATTAGGTAGGCATCGTGGTTATCGTGCAGCGCGCCGGCCGTGATTTCGCTGGCTGATGCTGATCCTCCATTAACTAAAACCACAGTCGGTATACCGTGCAATATGTCGCCTCCCGTAGCTGTGTAGGTTTGCAGTACCACGTTACCACGGCGTTCTTGCATTATCTCCTGCCCCGGTTTAAGCCACTCGCTGGTTGTCGCCACTGCTGCGCTAACCAAGCCGCCCGGATTATCTCTTAAATCAAGAATCACGCCCTTAACATGATGGCTTACCATCGCCTGGGCCGCTTGTTGTATCAAGCCGGCAGTGTCATTAGCAAAGGTAATAATTGAGATGTAACCGATGTTACCGCTTAGAAACTTGTAGCTTACGCTTGGAACCGTAATGTTCGCCCGCTTAATCGTAACATTCTGCTGCTTACCGGCGTATGAAACTGTCAGCGTGACACTAGTACCGGCTTTGCCCCGGATCAAATCCGCCGCTTGCGTCACACTCATATTCTGAGTCGACCGACCGTTTATATAAAGTATGATGTCATTAGCTTTTAATCCGGCGGCGGCGGCCGGGAAACCTCTAATCGGCGCCATCACCAATATTTGCTTTTGGGCGTTTTGGCTAAGTTCAGCACCTATCCCGCTAAACGAGTTGTTAAGTTCGTTATTAAATTGCTTTACCTCAGAAGCTGTAAAGTACTCGGTATAGGGATCGTTAACGGCAGCCGCTAAACCGTGTTTAATACCGTTTAGCAGCTGTGTGGTGGTTAATTTACCATCATAATTATTGATTAGGGCCCGATACTCTTGATTGACACTGGCATAGTTGAGCGTATTAGGCAGCCCTGAGCTTAAACTAGACCCGCTGATTGCCAAATTACCGTTGCCGACGTTAACTCCAATAATATAAACCACGACCAGCAAAACTAACCCGATCGCTGCGAGCCCGATATTCTTTACCTTTTTTGTCACTTTAAATACCACTATGGTTATACCCCCTATATGTTAGCCCCGCTTAAATAAACTTAAAACTATTTTAAGCTAAGGCTGTTGTTTTGTATATTAGCCGCCGAAATAAAGATAGACTAACCCTGCTGGACTAATGGTTGTCTCGTAAAAATTACCGTCATAGTAAAGATTATACTGGTCAACCGTGATAGTGCCGTCGCTGTTAATGCTCTTGACCCACATCGCGTGACCGTAAGGATCACCATAACCCCCCATATAGATTGCTACCGAACCAACTTTTGGCGTCGTACCGATCGGGATACCAACCGCTTGAGCGTTGGCGGGCCATTGGTTGGCATTACCAAACCCCGTCACGTCAATGCCATAATTGCTGTATACCATCCAGGCAGTATAGCTAACACATTCTCGGTTACACATCCCCCAGTTGTCGATGTACGAACAGCCGGGCTGAAAGTCGCTCGAATGCGGATAGTTACAGCCCCAGGGTCCATACGGCCCCTGCGCAGATGCCGGATACGTGCCGCCGCAAGTTCCGACGTAATCCACCTTGCCGGTACCTACCAATCTTTTATTCGCGGCAATTTGTTCTTCTACCAATGTCGCAATCTGACTATTATTCGCAGATATTTGCGCGTTGTAAGTTGCCTGCTGCTGCTGGTTCATGGCTAGCAACTGATTGACTTGATTTTGATAGGCCACCACCTGATTTTCTTGCACGCGTTCAAGATTCATGAGTACAGTAATTTGATTCTGGTTAGCCCTGGTTTGTTGCTGCAGATTTTTGATAGTGGTTAACAAGCTGCTCAAACTATCCTGCAGCTTAATATTGTCTTCCTGCTTGTTGACGAAAGTACTCAGATTTTGACTGGTAGCCAATTCTTCAATAGTCGACATTGAACCCTGAACATACATCGTTTTTAAATCATTACCGAGATAACTTTTATTGAGCGCAATTTTGGCATTTTCGGCCACAATTGCCTGTTGGTCTGCCACTAATTTGGCTTGATTGACATTAATGCTGTATTGAATCGCATTAATTTGAGCCTGATACCTAGTAATAGCCTGTTGGTAGCTTCCCGCCCGCATCTGTAAGTTATTGATTGTTGATTCGGCGTTAGAGTTGGCATTATTTAGTGCATTGATCTCCGCCTGGTAATTGACAGCCTGGGCTGCCGGCGCCAAAGCAAAGCCCAATATCAATAAACTTAAGCCCATCGCCGCTAAACCGGGCCGCAAACTACTAAATCGGTGAGGCTTAGGTAGTTTCATTCTGATGTTTTTATCTTTACCGTGCAGGTTAACTATACCACGTTTTGTCAAAAAATTAATACCCCCTTTACCCTTTGAAACATAAATGGTTAGTTGTTACATAGGCTATCCCCTAAAATAATCCTGAAATTAAATTTCCTAATTACTGTGAGATCTGTTTTTGTCTTATTATTAGTAACCACATTGTTGCTGTTATCCACCGCTATGGCTAATGAATCTATCTTGTTTTGAATTTTAGATACCGCCTGGTCGCTATCAATGATGAAACGGCACCTATCACAATACCAAGACCGAGCTGCAGAAGCAATAACTCAAAGAAGCGAGAGTCAAAGAAACTGTTCGCATAACCAATGTCAAGCAAACCAAGCGAGCTGGCTTGTAGCGTACCGCTGCTGGCTTGAAACGATGCGTTAATTATCACAACCGAGATCACTGCCGCGAATATTCCGTAAACAATTGACTCGACGATAAACGGTCCGCGAATATACCCAGTTCCAGCCCCCAAAAGACGCATGATCTGGATCTCATCGCGCCGGTTAAAAATGGCCATCTGGATGGTGTTGAAAATGATTAAAACTGAGACGACAGCAAAGACAATGACAGCAATTACGCCTATCTCTTGTAGTACATTGGTTGCGTGTGTAATCTGATCGATCGCCTGTTTTTCTTGTCCGCTATAGCTCGGCGGGTCGGACTGCAGCGCCGCGACTTTCGGCTCGTCTAAGAAAGACTTGATGGCACTGAGATTGTTGAGATTAATCGGTTTAATTATGATGGTTGGCGGCAACGGGTTGTTGGTTTCATTCACCGCCTGAATCAGCTGCGGGTTATTGGCGTTTTGTTGCTCATACACCTTTAATACCTGGGTCTTGGTTAAATACGCTACACTGCCGACATTCGGCAGGTGTTTAAGCTCACTGACCAACTGATTGGTCTGCGTCGTGCTCAAGTTATTGTCCAAGTAAACCGAGACGTTGATCTTATCAGTAATCTGACTGATCGTATGACGAAAAGTAAAACTAACAATCAACGACAACAGAACGATAGTTAAAGTTATTACCATGATTGCCATCGCCGCCACCGCTAAGGATAAGTTGCGGATAAAGTTAATCAGACCGGTGTTGATGATTCGCCAGAGCGTAATCAGACGCCTTTTACTCACAACTAGTTCCCCTCACCCTAAATCTTATACCCGGCATTCGCCCGGTCGCTAATTATCTTACCGTCTTTAATCGACACCACACGACGTTTGAGCTTATTAACAATTTCCTGGTTATGCGTAGTTAAAAGTACCGTTGTCCCGTATCGATTAACTTTTTCTAAAATTTTAATAACATCCCAGGCATGCTTGGGGTCAAGGTTGCCGGTTGGCTCGTCGGCAATTAATATCTTCGGTTGACGCACTATGGCCCGAGCAATCGCCGCTCGTTGTCGCTCTCCGCCCGATAGCTCTACCGGCATTCGGTTTTCCTTGCCGGTTAAATTAACTATTTCAAGCACCTTCGGTACGGTATTTCTAATCTCATGATTACTAATTCCGACCATTTCAAGAGCAAAAGCTACGTTCTCATAAATCGTTTTGTTCGGCAATAGTTTAAAGTCTTGAAAAACAACCCCTATCTTGCGCCGCAATAAAGGTATCTCCCGATCCTTCAATTTGTCATAGTCAATACCACCGACAATTATTTTGCCTGAGGTTTGTCGTTCTTCGCGTGTCAGCAGACGCATAAGTGTTGTCTTGCCCGCACCGCTCTGACCGACAATAATTACAAACTCCTTTGGATCTACGTGTAAACTGACCCTGTCGAGCGATGGCTTGCCCTCTCTGGAGTAAGATTTGCTTACCCTATCAAGTAGTATCATTCCGAACCATTATAACATGCCTCTACACTGTTAAAATATGGATTTTTGGTTTAAATACGCATCAATTAACGGTTCGATTTTACCATCCATCACCGCATCGATGTCACTGGTTTCATATTGACTGCGCAAATCCTTGACTTGTTTGTATGGATGCATGACATAACTCCTAATCTGGTTACCCCACTCAGCAGACTGATTAGGCCCTTTAATCCCATTTAAAGCTTGGGTATGCTGCTGAAGTTGCAGCTGGGCAAGTTTGGACCTCAGTAGGGTAAGTGCAGTCTCGCGGTTTTGCAACTGACTGCGTTCATTCTGAATCACTACTGAGATACCGCTCGGTATATGTGTAATCCGCACCGCTGAATCAGTGGTGTTAACACTTTGACCACCATGGCCGCCACTTCGAAAGACATTCACCTTTAGGTCCTTATTATCTATTGCTACTTCGCTAGGGGAATCGATTTTAGGCACCACTTCAACCTTGGCGAAACTGGTTTGCCGCAAATGATCAGCGTTAAATGAACTTAAACGAACCAAGCGATGTACGCCATGCTCACCACGCAACTTACCGTAAACATAATCATCACCCTCGACTTGCAATACCACGCTCTTTAACCCGGCTTCTTCTCCCGGGGATTCATCAATCACCCGATAGTGCCAGTGGTTTCGCTCAAAAAACCGCATATACATTCTGAATAACATTTGTGTCCAATCCTGGGCATCGGTGCCCCCTGCTCCAGCAGACAGACTAATAATTGCACCGTGATCATCATAAGGACCGTTAAAGCGTAGCTGCATATTTAACTGCATGAGACGGCGGCGGATATCCTCTAAGCCGCTGCTGATTTCCGGTTGAAGCTTCGAATCATTCATTGAAGCAAGTTCTTGTAGCTCTTCCGCTACCTGTTCAATTTCAAACCAAGGATCAACTTTTTGCTTAAGCCGTTTTAGCTCTTGCATTTGCGAGGCGGCCGTCGAACGATCATTCCAAAAATCCGAAGAATGTGAAACGCGCTCAATCTCCTCAACCCTTGCGCGCAACGGTTGAAGCTTTAAGCGTTTAATTGATTCTTTAATTTCAACAACCAGTTTAGCCGCTTCTTTTTCCATGGCTATATTTTAGTCTTTTTATAACCCGCAGCCCACAAAGGCTCAATCTGCTTACGCAGTTGTTCACTGAACGGCTTGCCGCAAGCACCTAATACACCAAACCCCCAAATATTATCAGCAAACATACTGCGCACCGCCTCGACTATCATTTGTTTGCTGACAGCTTCAATACGATTGGGAATATTATAGTAGTCCTCGATCACACCGTCGAAAAAATAACGCCCGCTATAGCCGGCCGCAGTACCGCCGACGGTTTGGGCAGATCTTTGAAAACGTCCCAAAGAATACTGCTTAGTGGCAGAGATATCGCTTTGCGAAATACTGCCCTCCATAACCTTCTTTAGTTCAGATATAATGATGTGCATCAACGCCGGTGCATTTTTATCAGATACCTGAGCTCCTAACCACCAATTACTGACATCCCGGGTCTGGCTTAAGCCTGAGCTCATGCCGTAAACTAATCCGCGCTCGCGGGCCGTCCCCAGTATTTTTGAGTAGAGAGTCTCTGTAAGCATGGTATTAGCCAGGTTTAACGCATCGGCTTCAGGATCGCTCAGACGGCGTTTCCTAAAAGTATCAATGTAAAAGTAAAGGTTTTCGACTGTTTTATTGTGAATATAAGTTGACCGGCTTAGACGATTGGGATGCTCATGCGGCAACATGAAGCGACGGCCGCTGCGAGACAACTCAATCATTTCAAGAACATTATTAATATGCTCACGACGCTTCGGCGTAATGTTACCGGCGATCGCAAAACGCATATTTTTAGCCGTATGAGTTCTTAGATAATGTTCGCGGATATCATTAATGTTTACATTGCTCATCAGCTTCAGACGTTCTGAGTCAGTTTTCACCAATAACCCGAGCTGTTTGCGCATCTCCAGACTCAATCGGCGGAAGTGATTGTTGGTGCGGGCGGCCATCTCTTCCTGGACATTGCCGTATTCAGCCTTAAATTCCTCTTCTAAAAATAACGGCCGCGTAATCGCTACCAGTAACAGATCGAATACTCTATCCCACTCAAAATCCGCACATTCGGCTTCATAAATAATGTCATATACAGATGTGCTGGCGTTTGAATAGGCACCATTGCGCTCGAGTTCAGCTTGAAAATCACGGGCACGTGGAATCAGCTCATTGGCACCTAAAACCACGTGTTCCATCAAGTGCGGCACTTCCCATTTGTCAGGGTCAACCAAAAACTCACCAGCACGAAAGTTAATATCGAAGGTCATAACCGATGCATCGGGTACATTTATCAGAAGACCTTTCCCACCATTACTGAGTGTAATTTCGGAAACGGTATGCTTCATAAAGATATAGTTTTAACGCTTCCTTCTCTTGGCTACTGTTTTCCGGCGACGCTCATTTTTGTGAGCTTTACGGCGAGCATTACTGCTTGGAGTCCGTTTAGTACTGCTGGTTGAGGCTTCTGAGCCGTTCGCCCCACCCTCCGCCGATAACTGCTTAAAATCAGCTTCGCTAAACTCGTCCTGGTTGTGCAGGATCTGTCCGGCATTCTCAATTGATCCCTTGGCCGCCCGTGTCAATATCGTTTCAACCGGCCTGTCTAACTCACCAACATCCACCGGGTAAGTGTTAAATAACATTCTAACCACCATTATGGTCAAGTTACGTTGCATTTCTTCGAATAATATCTGCCCCTGACGGCGATATTCAACTAACGGATCCTGCTGACCGACTCCCATCCAGTGAATACCTTCACGCAAATGATCCATATTTTCCAGATGCTGCATCCAAAGCTCATCTAATACCTGCAGATAAACATCACGTTCCAGCCGACGCATAAAGTCTTCACCGAACGCGGCTTCGCGACCTCCATACAATTCGTGAGTTTCACCCCTTAGTACACCTTCAAATTTATCAGCATCAGTGTCAAACAAACGATCCAATGTCGGCTCATCAAACGGAAAGATATCTTTTACCATATCTTCAAAACTCTCTTCCAGCAGCGACGGAGAAGTTGCTAGTGTGTGAACTGCATCATCTATTACTGCTTTCACCCGCTTATTGATATTTTCAGCTTTGAGAATTTCGCGGCGCATTGAATATATCGCCTTGCGCTGGCGGTTCATGACATCATCGTACTGAACTACATTTTTCCGTTGATCGAAATTGTAGCCTTCAACACGTTCCTGTGCTTTTTCGAGCGAGCGTGAGATAATTTTGTTCTCGATCGGAGTATCATCATCGGCCCCCAGCCGATTCATGATGGACCCGATTCGCTCACCACCGAAAATACGCATCAGATCATCTTCTGTACTGACAAAAAACTGAGTCATGCCAGGGTCACCTTGCCGGCCGGATCGGCCACGCAACTGGTTGTCTATGCGGCGCGACTCATGCCGTTCGCTGCCTAGAACAAATAGTCCGCCAAGCCCAACTACCCCTTCTCCCAGAACAATATCTGTACCGCGTCCAGCAATATTGGTCGCTAGTGTCACCGCGCCTTTGTTTCCGGCTTTGGCAATAGTACCAGCTTCGCGCTCATTATTTTTAGCGTTAAGCATCTGGTGCGGAATCTTAGCTTTTTTAAGCAATGCGCTCAGTAATTCGTTCTTTTCAATCGAAGCCGTCCCAAGCAATACAGGCTGCCCTTTGCTATGAAGCATCTGCACTTCTCTGACGATTGCTCTGAATTTTGCATCTTCACTGCGATAAATCCGGTCGGGTCGGTCAATTCTAATCATCGGCTTGTTAGTTGGAATAGCAACCGTGTCGAGTTTATAAATTTGGTGGAATTCCTCGCTCTCGGTCAGTGCCGTACCAGTCATACCGGCCAGTTTGGAGTACAGTCGAAAGTAATTCTGGAATGTAATTGTGGCCAATGTGGTTGATTCTTCCTGTACCTCAACACCCTCTTTAGCCTCAATTGCCTGGTGCAAACCTTCGTTATAACGTCTTCCGTGCAGCAAGCGTCCAGTAAATTCATCCACTATGACCACTTCCCCATCAGTAGTCACCACATAATCTTTGTCTCGCTTATACAGAGCCTGGGCAAGTAGTGCTTTTTGCAAATGATAGATGGTTCGGATATTTTCGCTGGCATAGAGACTAGTGATACCTAGAGCTTTTTCAAGCTTATCTACACCCTTATCTGTTAGAATAACTTGCTTGCGTTTTTCATCAGTTTCGTAATCGACATCCTTTTTTAGCGGCCGTACAATTTTGGCAAACTGGGCATAGGCAGTACCACTAGTTACACTGGGAGCACTAATGATTAAGGGAGTACGGGCTTCATCGATCAAGATTGAGTCAACCTCATCGACAATTGCAAAATTAAGTTCACGTTGCCGTAGCTGATCAACTTCTCGCACCATGTTATCTCTTAAATAATCAAAGCCGAACTCATTATTCACTCCATAAGTAACATCGGCGGCGTAAGCTTCTTGCCGTGAACACTCTTTTAGATGCCTCATCCTTGGATCTTCGTGCTCTTTGTTCTCATAGTTCGGATCATATATAAACGAATGGTCCGGTATAATCACGCCAATACTTAACCCCAGGAAGTTATACACCTGCCCCATCCAACCGGCATCGCGTTGTGCAAGATATTCGTTAACAGTAACCACGTGAACACCCAAGCCGGTTAAGGCGTTCAAATAAACCGGCAACGTGGCAACCAGTGTTTTTCCTTCTCCAGTTTTCATCTCGGCTACCTTGCCTTCATGTAAGGCAATGCCGCCGATTATCTGTACATCAAAAGGCCTCAAGCCAAGAGTACGGCTGGCCGCCTCACGCACTAAAGCAAAGGCTTCGGGCAAAATGCCATCTAAGGTTTCTTTAGCTAACCTAGCCTTCAGCTTAGCTGTTTGTGCCTGCAAGTCTTTATTACTCATTTTGGCATAGCGATTAGAAAGCGCATTAACTTCGTTTACGCGCCGGCGCAGACGTTTTATTGTTTTAGCTTGCGGATCACCTAATACCTTAGTAAATACAGCGTGCATAGATCTCCATTACGCCTCATCTTAGTTAAAACAAAGACTTAAGTTTAATTCGAAGTGTATTATACCCTACCCTATCAGTTAATGGCATAGTTCTAAGCTCCTAAAGGTGTGGACGATTCTGCAAACGCCGCTTGAGGTTTGAATGGCCGTGCAGTTCTTTATAGCGTAGCAGAGCTTGTTTTAGTTTCTCTTCGACTATATCTGTCGCTGCGTACATATTCATAGTAGCTTCACGAATCCTGATTGTCTCTTTTGGTAAATGCACTACGGCTTCACATTCACACTGTTTGCCGCCATGAGTTCTGTTTTCTGAAAGATAGATATCCACATGTAGAGAGCGCCGTGCGGATAATGGTACATATTTTTCCAGACGGTTGATTTTTTTAACGATGTAACGTTTGAGGGCCGGTTCAAGCGCGGTATGTACAGCATGAATATCTATCTCTACCATTGTCTCTCCTTTAGTGAGGCTTAACTTCTAAAAGTCCAGCTTTATATACTTATGCATTTTACTCCCCACGCTATAATTTTTCAGATAAAAATCGTCACACTCACAGCTTAGATACGAGTGATTCCCGCCATGAACGGCCACAACACTTCAGGAATCGCAAAATGTCCGCTCTCATCTTGGTAATTTTCGACTAAGGCCGCCATAATCCTCCCGAGCGCGAAAGCTGTAGCGTCGTTGGTGTGCACAAAATGCTTGCCGTCGTTATCCTTTATCCGGATTTTTAGATCACGCGCCTGGTAATCGGTCATATAGTCGGCCGTATGGGTCTCTCGATAGTTATTTTGGGACGGAAACCAAGTATTGATATCTACGCCATGAGCGTTCGGTTTCCCGATATCTG
Organism: bacterium; assembly: GCA_021800155.1. Taxonomy (GTDB): domain Bacteria; phylum Patescibacteriota; class Saccharimonadia; order Saccharimonadales; family UBA4665; genus JAJZWH01. The sequence goes on along the minus strand of JAJYZG010000006.1, from coordinate 34,476 downwards.
CGCTACATTTGTTAACCACTTGGTATGACAAGCCCAACGAAGACAACAGGTGTTCCTCGACCGCAATCAATAGCTGGTGCTCAGCTAATCCGCTTGTAGCATCCGACAGCACCTCCATTTCAAGTTTATCGAATTGATGTAATCTTAAAATACCTTCCATATCCTTGCCGTAAGTGCCGGCTTCCCTCCTGAAGCTAGTCGAGTAACCGATGTAGCGCAGGGGTAGTAAATCCACAGACACGATTTCATTCATATGCATCGTACACAAAGTGTGCTCAGCGCTGGCATTAAGCCATAAATCATCCTGTGCTACTTTATAAGTCATTTCTTCGGCGTTCAGACGGGCGCTGGCCTCATAGGGAGCAGTTTTGAGCAACGCCGGCGTCAATACAGGTATAAAAGGACTCGGTTTTAAGTTTAGACCATTGTCTTTTATGAGGCGGCTAATTAATTCAGGCGAGGTTAGTTCGCTTAAAACGAAATTAATTAAAGCGAACTGCAGCTTGACCAGGTCTCCTTTTAAATAAGCAAAGCGGCTACCGGAAACCTTAGCTGCCCGTTCCTTGTCAATTAACCCTAGCGTTTCACCGATTTGCGCATGTGAAAGCGGTTTAAAATCAAACTGCGGCGGCTCACCTACAGTTTTAACTACGATGTTCTCGGCTTCACTGCTACCAATCGGCACGTCTTCTAGGGGCAAATTAGGCACACTTCTAAGCATTTGCAAATATTTAGGTTCGAGGTTTTTTAGATCAGCCTCAAGTTTGGACAGCTTTTCTTTTATCTCCCGTCCTTTAGACTGTTCATTATCCCCATGTCGGCCTTGGCTCGCCGTTTGGTTCCGCTCTTGTCGGAGTTGGTCAATTTGCGTCTGTAGCAAACGCCGGTCATTATCCAGCTTAACTAATGCGCCGATATCTACGGGATAACCTTTTTGAGAGGCTTTTTGTGCCACTATCTCCTGGTTGTCACGGATAAAGCTAATGTCTAGCATTTCTATACCTCTGGCTCTGCATACAAGTTAGCGTGAGCACGCTTTGATTGAGCTTTAAAATTGATCGCATCCAGAGTCAGTTCGGTCCGAGACCGAGCATAACTGCAAAATTCACAAACACCCCCCATAGCTGACGAACCGACTGGCGGCATACTATCTTCTTCAAGCACTTGCTTAATCTTCTCTAGGGTCGGTTCAATCCAGCTGTCATCTCCGTCATAAGGAATTATTTTAGTTTCAAAATCCAGATGATCATTAAAACTGTTCGCGGATATATCGGCATTGGCATAAACGAAGTATCCGGTCGGACTGACATTTAAACCGTTTTGTTTAAGCAACCACTGGTAAACTTCAAGTTGCCGTTTGTAAGAAATCTGCCAGTCGCTATCAATGGAAACACCCTGCTCCTTAGCGGTCGCCTTATAGTCAACGACTACGGCCCGACCCTGTCCGTCCATCCATAAATCGTCAATCGCTCCAAAAACTAGCAGGTTAGTTGGTTGGTGCAGTGCTGAAACTCCAGTAAAATTCTGCCGCCATGTGCTTAGTTGATCATGTTGCATCGGTATAGCATCTATACTGAACTTAACCATTAACGGGTGTGATTCGGATTTGGCTCGATAGACATCGAATTCTTTCTTAAAGAGCTCGTCAATCGCCTTATTAATTGTAAATGGCGGGCTGCTAGGTCTAACTATATGCACCCTGGCATCCAGCCAAAAACAACGCTGGCACTGCATGAACAGCTCAATTTTGCTTCTGGATATTTTATATGGTGCGTTCTGACCCGGTTCGTAGTTTAAACGGCGGTTTCTTTTGTCTCTTGTTGCCATAACTAGTCTAATTGTAGCAGAGGGTTGCTAAGCTTTGCCCCAACCGGCTATCACCCGGCTTAATTGCTCAGGGCGACGTACAATTATGGTCGGCTGATAGGTTAGCAACAGTTGTTCAGAGTTATACCCCCACGTAACAGCTATAACTGGCATATTCAGCGCTTTAGCGGCCACCACGTCGCGCACTTCATCTCCGACATAGATAGTTGACTCAGCATCCAGTCGACTATTCTTAAGGACTTTTTTAATTAACCGCTGCTTATTAAATAAACCGGCACCACCGTAAACTCTCCTAAAATAAGTTAGTATCCCCTTCTCGCCTAAGAACCGCTCAACATTTTTTTTGCTGTTGCTGGTAATGATATACAAGTCATAGTTTTCGGAATATAGCTTAAATAAAGCCTCCTCCATTCCATCAAACAGCAGAATTTTATGGATATTTCGACTCATCATGCGCCTGCCTTGTCGCAACAGCCACGCCCATTTCCAGCGAGGAATGCCTAAGCTATTGATCGCCTGCGTTAAACTAACATTGTTACGCCGCATTTCAATTATCTGATTGATGTCCTTTAATTGCTCATGCTTGGTCAGCTCATAAGCAATCGACATGACCATAGAGAAGCTGTCGGCAATCGTTCCATCAAAATCAAATATAACTGCTCGCATAAACTATCTTTAAAAGCATAAGCGTAAGGCATCTATTGTGCAAGGCATCACTGCGTATCAATCCATTACTTAATATAGAAAGTCTGTAGTTAGCCGCACCAACCGAGCAACGGGACGCTACTCTCGTGACTAGCGCTGAAGATTTCGTCCACTTAGACTGTAGTAATGCGCGTTTGCAATTTGAAAACCAGTCTTAGATAGAGCGCGAGTACTTGAAAGTTGATGCTGCCGTCTTTGTCATATCTGGTATGGCTAATTCTCCAGCTCGTGAATCCGGCTATGATCCAGCCCGTAGTAATGACCGATCTCATGCCACAACGTATGCCGGATATTTTCCTGCAGCTCCGGCAATGAATTACTGGCAGCCGCCAAAGGCAGTTTAAACAGTGTAATTTTATCCGGCAACAGTCTTGTTTGACCCTGTCGCTGCGAGAGTGGCACCCCTTCATACAGTCCAAACAAGGTCTGATTGTGTCTAAGCTTTAGCTGCTGACGTTGCTGTAGCGTTGGCTGATCGGCATAGACGATTGCAACATTGCTTATACTACGGGCATGCACACCGGGCAGACTATTTAGGGCTGCTTCCGTCATTGCGGCAAACTGTGTATCGTCAACCTGGACCATAAAGTTTATAGATTAGCCTCTGGGTATAGAGCTTTGGTCGTAGCTTCAATCTCCATGCGCAGTTGGGGAAACGGCACACCTTCTCTTGCACTCACACCCTCAAGCAACCAAAACACTCGTTCACTGAAACCCAGACCGCAAGCCGGCGGCATACCGTATTCAAGCATTTCTATAAAATCAATGTCCAACATCATGGCTTCGTTATCTCCGGCTGCACGCAGCTGTTGCTGCTCCAAAAAGCGGTTATATTGTTCAATCGGGTCGTTCAGTTCCGAAAAGCCATTACTGACTTCACTACCCGCGATAACCGCCTGAAAACGCTGTGTTGTCTGAGGACGGTTCGGGTTAGCTTTGGCCAGGGGGCTAATGAAAGTCGGAGCATCGACTAGCCAGATTGGTCCGGCGATTTGTGATCGGATGTGTTTCCAGAGTTTGTCAATACCACGGGCTTTATTATCGTCATCCTCAACCACCAATTTATTGGCCCGAAGCAAAGCTTTAACGTCCTCGATGCTACAGTTGAAGATATCCAGCCCGTCATAATGCTTCGACATAGTTTCAGCGTAATCCCACTCTTCCCAGTCTCGGCTTAGATCGACTTCAAAATCGTTTATTTTAAAGCTTAGCGTACCGAAGGTTTCCTTAACGATAAACCTGAAGAGATCAGTCTGCAGCCGCATGCCGTCACGCCAATCAGCAAAAGCCCAGTACCACTCCATAGCCACGTGTTCTGGTAAATGCTCATCGCTGTAATTTTCATTGCGGAAGCGCGGTCCGATATCGTAAATCTTTTCAAACCCGGCCCCCAGCAATCGTTTTAAAGGAAGCTCATGACTAATTCTAAGGTAAAAATCTTCGCCTAGCGCATCCATATGTGTTACAAACGGCTTGGCGTCTGCGCCACCGGTGGTATGCTCTAATACCGGAATATTTATTTCCGCGAAATCGCGTTCATTCAAAAACTGCCTGGTGGCAGTCCAAAAACGACTGCGGCGAATAAAGCGTTCGCGTACTTTTGGGTTAACATTCATGTCAACATAGCGTCTACGCAAACGCTCCTCCGTGTTAGTAAAACCTTCCCTGCCTAATGGAAGCGGTCGTAAACTTTTTCCAATAAGCCGGAGTTTGGTCGTGGCAACCGACAACTCGCCGGTCTGGCTTTTAATAACTTCCCCTTCCGCTTCGACAAAATCGCCGCTATCTAGCAGTGGCATTTCCTTAAAGCCTAATTGTGACTGTTCTGGATTGACCGGTTCAAGGTTCTGCTCGCTGATTAGAAGCTGCAGCTGGGCAGATTGGTCTCGAACGATAATAAAAATGATCTTGCCCAGTCTGCGAATTGTTATAATGCGTCCGATGACTTTTAGGTTTTTATGCTCAAGCTTGGGGAACTGATCGACAACTTCCTTAAGCACATGTGTACGTTCGGCATGAGCCGGGTAAGGATCAATCCCAAGACTGCGTAGCGCCTTGAGTTTCCTTAACCTTTCTTTACGTAATTCAGCTAGAGTCGCCATTTGGATAATATTTCTTGTCCGCTCTTAGTATAGCGGTATCACCCACGTGAATGCCAACACTGCTTTAATAACACCACTGAATAGATGAACTCTTATGCTACTTCGACTATTTTATAGACAGCGCTCTCTAACGAAGTCCGGATTTCGACCTCATCCTTCTCGTGCTTACCCAGCAAAGCCTGCCCAATAGGCGATTCGTCACTGATCTTGCCGTTGAGCGGATCGGCTTCAACTGTTCCGACAATTTGAAATTCTTTGGTCTTGCCATCCTCGCCCTTAAGACGAACTCTGGAACCAAGCTGGACTTGAGCTGAACTGCGTGGTGTTTTGATCTCTTCCACATTCTGCAAAATATGTTCAATTTCGGCAATGCGTGACTCGTTGCGTTCTTGCGCCGCTCGGGCTGACTGATATTCGCTATTCTCAGCCAAATCGCCGAACTCTCGTGCGGCCCGGATACTTTCCGCAATTTCCGCTCTTTCCGCAGTTAAACTGTCAAGCTCTTGCTGTAGCTCAGCTATCCCCTCTTTGGTCAGACGATAGGTTTTTTTAACTACCATGGCCAGGCTCCTTTCTGGTTCCCATAATTATTGTTTCTCTATGCCTGTCAGCTGCCTGACCAGGTCATCACGTTTTAAGTGATTAAGAGTTGTTTCCGTTCTCGATTTAATTTCGTAAGTCTCGTGGTCTGAGATTGGCCCACTTACGACAACTCGCCAAGGTATTCCCATTAAGTCGGCATCAGCGAATTTCTCTCCCGGGCGAACGTCACGGTCATCATATATTACCGCAACCCCTCGCTCTGTCAATATATTATACAACTCATCAGTAGCTTGAATGGACTTTTTGCTATTAATTGCCAATAAATACACGAGAGCCGGTGCCACCGCTGCTGGCCAGACCAAACCCTTTTCATCGTGGTAATGTTCAGCGATCACTCCCATCAGCCGGCTAACGCCAATTCCATAACTGCTTAAATAAACTGGTTGGCGTTGACCTGATTCATCGCTAAAAAACACCCTCATTTGCTCGCCTTTACTACTACCAAAGTTAAAGATATTGCCAACTTCAGCCGCCCTTACCTCTTCTAGCTCTGCTTTATCTAGTTGAAGCTGGGCCAATACGTCATCGCTGTATATCTCCTGGTTGACTGCCAGGCGACGCGCTTTATTTAGATAAATAGTATCCTCACCGGACTGAGTAACAGTTTGAAACTCATGGCTAAATTGGGTAAAAGCCCCACCTGACGCAAAGGTCAGAAACGTGCAGTCTCCCAAGCCCACGCGCTCAAAAATCCTCAAGTAAGCTGCTTCCACTTGAGCGTAAAATGCGTCCAGCTCTTGCTGGTTCCTAGTAAAATAATAAAGATCCTTCATGATGAATTCGCGGCCGCGCATTACACCGCTTTTAGCCCTAAGCTCATTGCGAAATTTAGTTTGGAACTGATAAAGGGCCAGCGGCAAATCACGATAACTCTGTACTTGCCGGCTAATCAGTTGCATAAAGGGCTCCTCGTGTGTCCAGCCAAAACCAATTTGAGTGCCGTTTTTGAGCATGCTCTTAAACCAGACATCGACCACCTCATCATCCCACCGCCCGGTTTCTTTCCATGTTTCCGCCGGCTGAAGTGAACTCATTAACACCTCGGCCGCACCTAAACCGTTCATCTCTTCACGCAAAATCGATTTAATATTCTCGATTACGGCTAAACCAAGCGGAAGATAGGAATAAGCGCCCGCCATTTCTTTGTGCACAAAACCAGCCCGTATGAGCAGCTGCGCATTGATCGCCTGCTCTTCTTTGGGAACAGTCTTGATAGTCTTAATTACATTCTGGCTTAAGCGCATGTAAACCTTTAGCTTATTTTAAATCTCCCTAAAATTGTACCTTAACGGCCAGACTCCAAGAATAGCAATATAAAAGCTACCAGGTTGAAAACAGCATGCAAAAAGATACCTGGCCATAGGGATTTAGTCTTTTGCTTAAGATATACCAATACCAAACTTAAAATGAAGATATCGATGGCTCCTACCCAAAACAGTCCACCAACGCCTTCCAATAGATGAGCTGAGGCGAACAGTACGCTGGTAAGCAGACCGGCATAGAGAGCCGGCATGGCTTTTTTCAGACCCTCAAACAAGAAGCCCCGAAAGAGCAGTTCTTCCGCGATTGGCGGTAAAATTACTAAGCTAATGAATGTTAGCGCTAACTGGTAAGTACCATGCACATTTGTAAAACCAATATTTTGCGCCTGGTTAATATTCAACCCAGGAAGTAGATGGGTTATGATACTAATTACTATAAGATAAGTGATGAAATAGGCCAGGTAAGCTAATAACGCCCAGCCACCGTCTCTTAAGCGTACTTTAATAAGGCCGAGAGTTTTTAAGCTTCGGCCGTAGCGATGCATTAAAGCCACTAGCAAACCAACAGTACAACCCTCAAATAACAATACGTAAAAGAACTGCGCCGTGACTGAATTGGTCAGCCAGTTGTTTGCTTGAACGCTACTCATACCCTGCAACAAAGCGTAAAGCGAAAGAATTAAGCTGGCCGCAAACTGACTGATGAAATAAATCAGACCGACGATAATAATCAAGACTATCGGTAGGAGATATTTCGGCACGCGTTCCCACGGCTTGGTGTCTGAGTGCCAGAGCGATGGTTTTGGTGTTACTGTACTCATATTTAAAATCAACTAAAGAAAACGGTGCACATCCACTAGCGTCACCAGTGCAATTAAAATCAGCAGGATAAACATCCCGACTGCATTAACCACCTCTTCGACTGAAGAACTAAGCCGGCGCTTAAACCCGCGACTAATCAGCATCAACCATAGCCGTCCACCATCCAGCGCCGGTATCGGCAAAATGTTCATAATCGCTAGCGTAAGTGAAATTATGGCAATAATAAACAACATGTACTGGTAGCCAAGCAGACTGCCGTCACGTAATATAAAGAAAATACCTATCGGACCGGCTACTTGTTTAGAGGCCGAAGCCTGACCATGCTCTCGCGCAAGATTATTACCGGTTACCGCACCGGCAATAATCTTGCCTAGACCGGATACGGCATGTCCCAAACCGACAAATGACAGTTTAGTAATTTGGACCATTAATCCGACCGCCTCGACTGGCGCCGCCCACCAGCTGTAGCGTTTCATTATTAATGGTGATGGCGGCAGATCCACCCCGAGGTACGCTGGAACGGTTGGCAAATATACGTTTTTAAGTAAACTTGTCTTGCCGTTTAAAACGTAGCGAATATTAACTGTTTGGCTGGCGAAACGTTGGGCTAAAACCGGTAGTTCCTCAGCCGTACTAACTTTATTCATTTTGCCGGACGGACCGACAGCCACGATCTGACTCGATGGATTTAGTCCGAGCGCTGCATCATAGGCCAAGCCAGTGCTCCTTAGCGTGGTTTGCCTAAAATAAATGCTCCCGTTGGTCTTATATTCAACCTCAACCTGTTTAGCAGCAAGTTTCGCAGTTAGATTTTGGATGCCGCTTAGACTATTAACGGGCGTCAGATGTCCTGGCGTACCAATAGCAATTATCTGACTTTGGGGTTTAAGCCCGACTGCCGCTGCCGGACTATCCTTCTCGACATCAACCACCAGAATTTCTCGATTGACAACATGACTACCGCCACTAACACTAAACTGATTCGGTATGATTTGCGGCATCCCAATCCAGCCAAGGATCATAAATAACACAACCGCCGCCAATAAGTTCATAAATACTCCAGCAGCCATAATTTTAGATTTGGTCCAGGTAGAGGCCGCCCCGAAACTGCCGGGTTCAACGTCACTATCGTGTTCACCCTTTAACTTAACAAAGCCACCAATGGGCAGCAGGTTAATCGAGAATATCCATCCGCCTTTAGTTGTTCGTTTAAGCAGACGGGGAGGAAAGAAAATCCCAAACTCTTCGGCCACGACGCCGTTACGCCTGGCCACCCAAAAATGGCCGAATTCATGCACAATGATCAGGGCAATGAACAGTATTACCCCAACTATTAATATGAGGACAGACATAGACTAATTAAGATTATACCTTAGTAAGCTGAAGAAAACTCTTATACCCTTAAATTAGATCTTAAGGATCTCAGCCTCCTTGGCTTTAGCGGCAGCCTCCATTTCACTGCGATATCGGCTTAAGTTGTCGTCGATTGATTTTTGAAACCGCCGCACTTCATCTTCACTAACCAGCTTATCTTTTTTGGCATTTTCAAGCTGACGCAGAGCCTCGTGCCGTGCTCCACGCATCCTGACGATGGCTTCTTCAAGTTTCTCACTGATCTGCTTAGCCAGTTCGCGACGGCGCTCTTCGGTTAACGGCGGAATTTGCAGCCTTACAACATGCCCATCATCGCTGGGATTCAGCCCCAAGCTAGGGTGATTCCTGATTGCATTGGCTATAGCTTGAAGATTATTTGGATCAAACGGAATTATCTGCAACATTTGGGCATCGCTGACCGAAACCGAACCAACCTGTTTCAAAGGAAGAGTTGTGCCATAAGCTTCAACTACTACCCCGTCCAGCATACTCGCATTTGCCCGACCACTACGCAAATGCATCAATTCTTCGTTTAAATGCTCCCGAGCTCCTTTGAAGGCTGACTCAGTTTTCGCAATTATGTTGCCGCTATCCATTTAGATTAATCTTAAATTAACTAGAGCCGTTCGCCAAGTTCCATCCTGGCAAACCGGTGCACCACAATGTTTTCACCCAGCCGCGCATTGTGCTCCTTAACATAATCTCCAAGCGTTATATCCGGGTTTTTAATATACGGTTGACTCATCAAACAAATTTCATCTAGATACTTGTCAATTTGCCCCTTTACGATTTTATCAAGCATATTATCCGGCTTAGCTTCACTTTTAGCTTTGGCTCGGAGCTCAGCCTCTAATGACTTAATCTCTTCTTCCGGCACTGTCTCTCGACTTAAAAAGCGCGGGTTGGCCGCCGCGATATGCATCGCAATATCCTTAACCAAAGTAGTAAATATATCATTTCGAGCAACAAAGTCGGTCTCACAGTTAACCTCAACTATGACGCCTATCCGGCCGTCATGGTTGTATGAACCGATCACTCCTGCGGTAGCTACCCGTTCGGAGCGTTTTTCCGCCTTAGTTAAGCCCTTAGCGCGCATTTCCTTAAGAGCTTTGTCAAAATCGCCGTTATTTGCTGCAAGCGCGGCCTTAGCATCAGTCAAGCCAACACCAGTTAAGTCTTTTAGCCTTTTAATCAAGTCGATATCTACCGCCATTTTATGCCGCCTTTGCCGGGGTTGATTTTGCTCGCTTTGTTAACCCTTCTTCAATTGCTTGACGCATATAACCGGTAATCAGACTAATTGTCTTAATGGAGTCGTCGTTTGCCGGAATCGGGTATGTAATTAAAGTCGGGTCGGCATTGCTGTCAACGATACCCACAATTGGAATCCCAAGCCGATTGGCTTCGCGCACAGCATTCGATTCGGTAATAACATCCACGACATATATTGCTCCTGGACGACCATTAAGCTCTTTGACGCCTCCATAGATCCGGTTTAACTCGTCGATCTCTTCCTGGTAGCGCTGTACCTCAAGTTTACTGTAACGATTGGCCAATTCGCCTGATTCCATGCGCGACTCAAGGTCTTTGAGGTGTTTGACCCGGTTGCCAATAGTATTCCAATTGGTCAGCATGCCACCGAGCCATCGTTCAGTCACATAAGGCTCTTTTGTAGCAACCGCCGCGTCCTTAATAATCGGCTGGGCTTGTCGCTTGGTCCCAATTAGCAAAATCTGCTTTCCGGCAGCTGAGGTATTACTTATAAACTGAGTCGCCTGATTAAGACCATCGAAGGTTTTAGCCAAATCGATTATATGGATACCACCTCGCTTGGAGTGGATATATGGTGCCATTTTCGGATGCCACCGACTGGTTTTGTGGCCAAAATGTGCTCCAGCCTCAAGCAGCTGCTTAATATCTACGTCTACCGCCATAACACTAACTTCCTCTCTTCTTAGTAATTGGTTCTTGCTTAACTTTGGTTAGAGCCAATACTGAGCTTAAGGGGCAAAAGCGGCCACCTTAAGCGAGAACCGCTATTTTTCTCTAACCGGTCTCGTTACGACTGGAACGGATTATACAGATCAGGTTATCTCTTTTCAATAGCTTTATTTCCAGATAGACATGCTACCCGATTGCATCAACATGCATAAGAGTATGCGCGTTAGCTAAACATCGGCATAGCTAATACTAATTTTGCCTTGAAACTGTTACTAAAATAAGTTTCAGCGTTACTTGCCTTAGAGGCAGCGCTTGCCAAACAGATCATAACAAGCTATATTAATCAGCTGTTATGAAGCAAGGTTTACACCCAGACAATTACAATTTAGTCGTATTCGAGGATTTAAATAACGGCTGGCGTTTACTAACCCGTTCAACCGCTGTTAGTGACGAAATCACTAAATGGGATGATGGGCATGAATACCCTCTAATAAAAGTTCACGTCAGCTCCGCGTCCCATCCCTTTTACACCGGAGAAGAGAAAATCCTAGATATTGAAGGACGTGTCGATAAGTTCAAAGAACGGGCAGCGGCAGCGGAAAAAGCCCGGTCCGGGCGCGTTAATGCCGCTAAAAAACAAGCCAAGCGCAAGGCTGCCCGCAGCGAAGAAGCTAAGACTGAAGCTTAAAGAGTTACTAGAAGACGGCGCCACAAGACTAAGCTGGTGGCCGGTAACGTCAAGAGTAAAATGAACTTATGGAACAACACGAAGCCGACTTAAGGGCCGAAATAAGTGAATTGGACAAACGTCTAGCAGATCCGGGTATTTATAGTGACAGCTCCTACCCAAAACTTGCCAAACGACGCAATGAATTAGCGATTATTATCAAGCTATATGACGAGCTAGAAACACTTCAGAAATCCTTGGATCAAGCAGTTGAGTTAAAACCCAGCTCCGATGCCGAACTGCGAGCCATGGCTGAAGAAGAAATTGCACAAATTGAACCAAAGCTAAAAGTAATCAAGGAAAAAATTATTCAGGCTACTACCACTCAGGATCCGAACGATAGCCGTGACGTAATCATGGAAATCCGGGCAGCTGCGGGGGGAAATGAATCGAGCCTGTTTGCCAGTGATTTATTTAGAATGTATGGCCGCTGGGCTGAGGCGCATTACTATACAATAGAACTGATTAGTGAGAGCCCTAACGAAGTTGGTGGGTTTAAAGAAATTACGTTTGCAATTCATGGTAATAACGCTTATAAAAATTTGAAATTTGAAGCCGGAGTACACCGTGTACAGCGCGTTCCTGTAACCGAAAGTCAGGGTCGTATCCATACCTCCACCACCACCGTCGCAGTATTCCCGGAAGCCGAGGAAACCGACATAGAGATTAACCCAAACGATCTGAAGATTGATGTCTACCGCAGCAGCGGTCACGGAGGTCAAAGTGTTAATACGACCGATTCTGCGGTTCGCATTACACACTTGCCAACCGGTCTGGTTGTAGCAAATCAAGACGAGAAGTCGCAAATCAAAAATCGGGCAAAAGCCATGAGCGTATTACGTAGCCGACTGTTGCAACGTAAAATTGAAGACGAACAAAAACAACTCTCTGATGCCCGTCGGGCTCTAATTGGGAGCGGCGATCGCAGTGAAAAAATTCGAACGTACAACTTTCCTCAAGATAGAATTACAGATCATAGGATCAATTATTCGCGGAGCAACATCAGTGGTGCCCTGAATGGACAAATCGACGATTTAATCGAACAGCTGCAGAACGCCGAACACCAATTGATCGCCCAGGAAAGTTGAATCATGAATAACAACCAGGCGCTAACCTGGGGTCAGCGTCTACTGGAATCGAATGGGATCACCACCGCCAGGCTTGATGCTCTGGTGCTTTTGGAAGATACAACTGGTATTAACCGCGCCAGACTGCTGGCCGAACCTTTATCGCAATTAACACCCAGTTCTTTGCAAAAATACAAAAGGCAGATTGAGCAACGAGCTGGACAGTTACCGCTGGCATACGTCCGTGGGAGAAGTGAATTTTATGGACGGGAGTTTAAAATTGACCAACGGGTCCTTGAACCCAGGCCGGAAAGTGAGTCAATGATAGACGAACTCAAAACAATCCTGACCTCGCCCAAGACAGTCACTGTCATAGATGTCGGCACAGGTTCAGGCGCATTAATTATCACCGCCAAGCTGGAATTACCTTTTATTGACGCTGTAGCAATAGATATTGCATCAGGCGCAATTACGGTTGCCAGACGGAACATAAAGACCCATCGGGTCAAAGTCGACCTTTTACAAGGAGATCTGATCCAACCGCTCCCTGATACTATTTGGAGCCATGATTGCGTAATCCTAGCCAATCTGCCATATGTACCCGACTACTGGCAGCTTAACCCGCCAGCCTTAAGAGAACCGGCCGGCGCAATTTTTGGCGGGCCTGACGGTCTAGACTTATACCGGCGATTGTTTGCTGCGCTCACCCAACTACCAACACCGCCGGTCTGGGTTTTAACCGAATCGTTGCCGCCGCAGCATCAAGCTTTAAAACAGTTAGCCAAAAATAGTGGCTTTATTTGCAAAGCAACCAACGACTTTATCTTGGTCTTTGGTTTAGTTAAGTAGATATTCCGCTCAACTTAGCGATAATCGTTTTTGTTTGCGATCCGCGCACAACTGTTAGCTTGACTTTAGTTCCAGGCATATATTGGTCAATTAGGAGTGTTAGGTCATTTTGCATGCTGACATTCACATTATTTACTTTAGTGATTACATCTCCCGGCTTTAACCCGGCTTTAGCTGCGGCACTGCCAGGAACTATAGAGGAACCGTAGCTGGTATTTTGCGGTAGGTAGGCACCCGTACTAACACTTAGGTGGTGCTTGCTAGCCAAGGTTGGGGTTAATAGTTCAAAACGCACACCAAGAAACGGACGTCTAAACTTGCCGGCCTTTAATACTTCTTTAATCAGACCCTCAACTTCATTAATCGGTATAGCAAAACCAATATTCTGTGAATTGCTGGCAATGGCAGTATTAATACCGATCACTTGACCGTTTAGGTTAACGAGCGGGCCACCGGAATTACCTTCGTTAATAGCCGCATCGGTTTGAAACATGTCCGTCAAATTCTCGCTGCTAGAGCTTGTCAAACCAAAAATATTATTGCTTCCGCTACTGCCGGCCGTAATATTACGTCCAAAGCCAGATATAATACCGCTTGTGACGGTATTTTGAAATTGACCAAGTGCATTGCCTACTGCGATTACCGCATCGCCGACCTGAACCTGACTGGAGTTTCCCAGTACCGCTGGTATGAGTTTCTGTCCATTGCTGTTATTAATTTTTAATATGGCAATATCCAAGGTATCGTTGGTTGAAGTACGACCTACTACCGACACATCAGTTAATTGTGTACCGTTACTTAAGGTGATGCTGACCGACGTGGTGCCGGCTGGTACCACATGACGGTTAGTTAAAACCAGTCCATTACTGGAAATTATAATTCCCGTGCCCTCTGATTCAGTTTGAATCGGCTGAGTAAAGCCAAAAAAGTCGGAGCTTTGTGATGTTGTATTGGCCGTAATACTTACAACGCTCGGACTGATATTCTTCGCAATTTCACTATCAAGCTGAGTGCTACTTAAGACTATTTTCTGACTACCGCGTGTAGTTGCAGTTAAAACCTGTCCGTTGTAGTTTTTAGACTCAATCCAGCCACCCAAAAAGCCCCCGCCAACCCCAATAATAAGCACGGCTATCAAAAAAAACGCTTGAGTTCTACTGACATAGTTCTTTACGTTTATCTTCGGCAACTTGGGTAAAGTCACTGTGATAGTCCTAGCGGGCCGCGAGTTGCGCCGAGCCTTAGTAGGTTCATTATTCTGTGGCATATGTCATTTCCAATTTAGTTGTAAGACTAAACAACTTTACTGCCCCAATCTGAGAAAATTATGACAACCAGCAAAATTATGAGCATAACAGCCATAAGCTGCCTTCGTAATGAAATCGACAGCTTGTCGTAATGATCCCAGTAATAAACTGCGCCAACCCCATAACCTATGGCGGTTAAAATAACTGTCGGCTGAGCAAACACACCATAATACAGCAACCAGTGGCCGAGTATCCAGGCCAATGCGGAGCTAAAGTAGCCCCACATGTAACTAAGCAGACGCGAATAACTCTCATCAAAGGCATCAAAGAAATGACGCGCTGCCAAATAGCAGATGAGACCAGTTAGGATCATTAATCCGTATAGCGGGCCGCCGGCCCAAGCTACATACAGCGCGCTTAACCCACATAACTGGCCGATACCAGCCTGCAAAGAGATCATCAAACTTGATGTGGCCGGCTTCAAGTAAATCAACCAGCATCCGTATGCTATTGCCCAGCCAAACTGCACCCAAGTGCTGCCTGAATGTGTCATAAACAGCACGATTGAAATCCCAACCATTAAATCGATAGCATTAGCCCGAATATTTGCCGGCCAGAACCTGGGTCGGACGGCGAACATACGCCACTTGCTTAATACCACTAGAGCGATAGCAAGCTGTGTAAACTGGCTTTCGTTTAAGCGCACCAACGCAAAAATAATCAGCGGCAACGCTAGCAGTAACGAGTTATGAACTAATGAGGAAAACCCTCGCGTGGGCTTAAGTCGCCGCAACACATCATCCATGCCAACCTATAGTACTACATCAAACGACTTCAAATCTTTCGGTTTAGCATGCTATAGTGTTAAATCGTGGCAGAACTAACCAAACAAGAGATGCAAAACGAAATTCGCTATCCTTCTCGCCCACCTTCCCGTAGAAGAGAGATAGTGTCTATTCTCGGAATAATCTTGTTGGCGGTTGTATTTGCGGTTCTAATAACCAGTTACATATTTCGGTCGTACTCCGTTGACGGGCCAAGCATGGAGTCAACATTGCAGAATAATGACAAACTAATCATTTGGAAGGTTCCGCGTACCTGGGCTATGATTACCGGTCACCAATGGGTTCCTAAACGTGGCAGTATAGTCGTATTCAATCAACCTAACCTATCAGCTTGCGGTCAGGCTACCGGTAAACAACTTATAAAAAGGGTAATCGGGCTACCGAATGACACAGTGGTTATAAATAACGGTGTGGTTACGATTTATGGACCACACCATCCGCACGGTTTTAAACCCGATCTGCAACTTGCGTACAATAAAACACATTTTATCCAACCCACAACCCCAGACGAATCAATTCATCTGAATTCCCATCAGTTATTCGTGCTCGGAGATAACCGACCCATATCTTGTGACTCACGGCGCTTCGGACCGATTAATACTAGTCAGCTGATTGGCCAACTGGTGTTAAGGTTCCTGCCGATTAATAAAGCTGAAACTTTTTAGCTAATTTTAGAAATTAGTTCATTGAGCTGATCATCGTTTTTGAAAGTAATCTCTAACCGACCGCCTCTTGCCATTCGTCTGATTTGAACTTTTGTGCCCAATTTCTTCCCCAACTCCCGGGTTTGAGGGGTATCCATTGCAACGCGGGCTTTAGCTTCTTTTTCGCCTTGGATACCAGCTTTAATGGACGTAACATAACGCTCTGCCTGACGCACGCTCCAACCACCAACACAGTTTTTAAGGAGCTGTTTTTGATGTTCCGGATATTCCTTTAAAGCCAATATTGCCCGGGCATGACCTTCTGATATAATTTTTGTGTTCAATGCTTCAATTGCTTCAGATGGCAGTTGCAACAGCCTCGCAATATTGTTCACTGTCGATACAGCCTTGCCGAGACGTTTTGCGATCACATCATAAGTCATCGAGAATTGCTCATGCAGCTTTTCAATGCCAACCGCTTGCTCTATCGGCGACAGATCTACCCGTTGTACATTTTCAATCATAGCTAGCTCAAGCCGTTCCAGCTCCTTGGTAGTACGAACTATTGCCGATATGGTTTTTTGCTGTGCTAGTTTAGAGGCTCGCCAGCGTCTTTCGCCGGCTACAATTTGGTATTTAGAGTTACCTTTAGGCGAAACCACGATTGGCTGCAAAATACCATGTCGCTTGATGGATTCTGCCAATTCAGTTAAACTTTTGTCGTCAAACTGACTACGGGGTTGATGTTCGTTGGGCTCAATCACATCAAGTGCTATCTTGTGTACTTTCTCTAAAGTCTCTCCTGCCAAGACAGCATTAATTGCTTTTGGTATCAATGCGTCCAAACCGCTGCCTAAACCGTGTTTTTGTTGGTTTGCCATAATCTAGCTTAACTATAGCACAGGCGTTATACGGATAGTATTAACCTGAAACCACCCTCTGATGAACTTCTCTAGCAAGCGCCCGATAAGCTCTAGCGCCCTTACTCCATTTATCGTAAGTATTAATAGTTTTGCCATAACTCGGCGCTTCGGCAAGCCGTACATTACGCGGTACAACCGTGTCAAAAACTTTATTCCCAAAATGAGCAACAATCTCAGCTTTAACCTGCTCAGCGAGAATCGTTCGGCCATCATACATTGTAAGAAGCACACCAAGAAGCTCTAGGTTAGGATTTAGACCGTTCCTCACTAATTGAACTACCTCTAAGAGCTGGCTTAACCCTTCTAAAGCATAGTATTCGGTTTGTACTGGAATCAAAATACTATCGGCAGCAGTCAGCGCATTAATCGTCAAAAGCGAGAGAGATGGCGGGCAGTCTATAATTATATAGTCGTAATTACTACGCTCTAATGCCCGCTTCAGACGGAATTCTCTTTCTCCAGAATTTACTAACTCAATTTCAAGCGCGGCTAAAGTCTGGTCCGTCGGTATTAAATGAATATTGTCGTTAACTTGCAAGACTGCCTTATCAACTGTATGCGATCCCTTTAATAACTCTTTAGTGGTTATGCTTAGAAGCTGTTTATTAACCCCTAAACCGCTGGTTGCATTACCTTGTGGGTCGATATCTACAACCAAGACTGACTTATTCATCTTTTTAAGATAGGCTGCTAAATTTATTACTGTTGTTGTTTTACCAACGCCACCTTTTTGATTTAGTACTGCTATTATATGTCCCATAAGTTTTACGCTTTACTTTAAGCTTATCATCAATTACCTAAAGCTGATATATCTTCGTAGACTAATTAAGGGATGCTTTTCTCCGCTTTTGGCTAAGATCGGCATCCCTTAAGTGTTTGGTGCGCCCAGTTTGAAGGCGCTTTGCGTTGAGTTTTAATTTCGCCTTTTATTTGTTTATAAGGCTTGTTTTGTTGTTTAACCAATTTTTGTTGGTTTAGGATCGGCCGAGTCTCCCAAGGCCAGGGACCATCCAATCCTATGCAGTTAGTATCTACTATGCCCAAAGGGTAATCAAGACTTTTTTGAGTAATTTTTGCATACGAAACTTAGGCATGAAAACGTATTTTGGCGGATCATTTATGTTGTTTTTTTGCTAAATTCAGCTTTATTTCAGCTATCAAGCACGCGGCTACAGTCTACATAAAAACAACGTGGTATATTTTTCTAGTTGCGTGATCCACAACATCAAAAATTACCGCTATTAGTTATCCACAGCTAATTTTAAGACCTAGGCTAGAAGCTTGTTAGTTAATTTTGGTAATCTTAATCGTCGTAAGATGCTGACGATGCCCATGAGTGCTATGAACTCTTTTTTTGGCTTTATACCTAATTGAAGTTTTCTTTTCGCTCATTTTGTCCGGATCAATAACATCCGCAGATACCTTAGCTTCATTAACAACCGGCTTACCGATTTTTACCTTATCTCCGTCGATTATTAATAAGGGATCAAACTCAACTTTTTTGTCAGCTTTTAACCTATCAACATCTAATACATCACCCTCAGAAACCAGGTATTGTTTTGATCCGGCGACAATGACAGCTTTTTTCAATGCTCTTTATTCCTTGGGAGTTTAAGTTACCGACTGATTCTAACAGAGAGGGAGGTAAACTGTCAAAAATATGTATTCTCTACCTGACCTTCTGGACACTTTTGAGTGGGGTTGTTAATGCTTGTGCTTGATGTGTGGTTAGTTAACTTTTCTTCCAAATAGTGGCCTAAAGTTTTACTGCCTAGGCTCATGTGTTGTCTGTCATAGCTATACTCTTTTTCCCATGACTTAAAACTTTATGCAGTATTGAATGAATACAAAGCGGTTAATGCGGTAGAGTCCCTCGCCGTAGGTACGGTGGCTGTGCTCTATTTTACCGTTCTTTTCGGGATGCCTAACCTTGGTATGGCAATGCTCAATGCCTAAATCCTTAAGGTGTCAGCTAGAGCCCTCAGACAACTCGTTGCCGCTGTCGGTCTGTATCTGCTGAATGGCACTGCTAGACCTGGTTTACAAAGTCGGTAGAGCTCTTGATGCTGTTATGGTCGTAGATACATAGATCCGGTAGTGCGTACAGTCGTCAATAGCTGTAAACTGGTAGTAGCGCCTGCCGGCGAAGCGAGAATAGTCAATGAACTTTACATCGATCTGTACCCGTTCGCCCGGGTAAGATTAGCATAGCGTTGCAGGCAGCGCTCCAATTTCTTCTTGTATCTAGTCTGTTTAGGCCGTACGCCGTATTAGCAAAATACTCAGGTTAATTCTCGCCGAACGTCGTCGCATCTTGCGTTTGCTGAACGATATGCAACACTAAACAGAAAGCTTGAAGTGGGGCTCAATGATGCACTCCGCTTGCAGCTCATTTTAGATACGAACATAACACACTTGTTTAGCTATAATAAGCAGTTGGTGGGTCATTCTGTTAATTTCGGCATTGAATCAGTAGTCGTTTTTAGAAGAACTACCTAACTTTTGGCCTGTGCTACCCTAATTTTAATCCCGATTTCTTCGCCTTCAATGGCGACCGTTTCTGCGTAAGCATCAGCCAACTCGCTTTCATTGAGCGTCATAGCCAAAGTTTCTCTCATTATAAGCTTTGCAAGCTTTGAGTCGGTAAAGGCTGCTGCAACCTCTTTGCCGGTAGCCCCAAGCTGTAAATCGATTCTATCGTCAACGTTAAGACCCGCGTTCTTGCGTGCATTTTGGACATGTCTAATTATTTCTCTGGCAATACCTTCACATTTTAGTTCCGGCGTAATACGTAAATCCATTGCTGCCAACAATCTCCCCGGCGTAGCAAACCGTAAATTCACCTCTTTGACATTAAGCTCTTCGGCAATAATTGCTGTCAGTTCGCCATTAAGCTTGCGGTTATCAGAGAAAACCGTAACTGCAGCAAGCGGCTGCCTGACCTTGATCCCTGCCTCGGCTCTCTGCCTTAAGCCTTCGTTGATTACTTGTCGCACAAAATCCATCTGCGAGATTAAATCATCATCAATATCACCTGGCTCTGGCCAGTACATAAGATGCACACTAACCTCTCCGGTTAGCAAGCGGTAGAGTTCTTCACTTAAGAACGGCGTGAATGGTGCCAGCAATATTGCAAGTACTCCAAGAACATAGTGCAGCGTGGCATAAGCCTGACTTTTGTCCGCGTCGTTCTCGCTTTTCCAAAATCGTTTACGCGAACACCTGACATACCAATTGGAGGTATCGTCAATAAATGGCAGTACATCTTTGAGGACGCCTGGTAGGTCATATACTAGCATATGCGAATCGATTGACCGATTTAGCTTATGCAACCGAGCTATGATCCATCTATCAAGAATGTGTTCAACCTTAGGAGCCGACAAATGGTCCGATTGCCACTCCCAATCATCGACATCGGCATACAAACTGAAAAAGTCATAAACGTTCCAGATCATCGCCAATTTACGGAAAGTATCGGCGACGTCTTTGTCGATCAAGTTGAAATCCTCACCGTTAAGCAAAGGAGAAGACAGTAGTAAAAATCTAAGTGCATCAGCACTATAACGATCCATCAGTTCATTCGGGTCAGTATAGTTACCGTAGCTTTTACTCATTTTGCGACCATCGTTTCCGGCTATCGTACCGGTAACTATGACGTTATTAAACGCATGAGTATTAAATAATCCGGTACTTAAAGTATGTAGATAATAAAACCACGCTCTGACCTGTCCGACGTATTCAGCAATAAAGTCGCCCGGAAAATCGTGTTCGAACTTTTCGCGATTCTCAAAAGGGTAATGAAACTGAGCGAACGGCATACTGCCACTTTCAAACCAACAATCAAGTACCTTATCGATCCGTTTGTACTCAACTCCTTCAATCACAAAAGTAATATCATCTATCCATGGACGATGATAGTCTTCCAGCTCAACTCCGGATAAATCTTTCAGCTCTTGGTAACTACCAACTACCTTTATATGCTCATTGCCATCACGGTCAGTACCCTTCCATACTGGCATAGCGGTTGCCCAGAAACGATCCCGGGAAATATTCCAATCCGGTGCGCTGGCAACAGTTTTAGCAAAACGGCCGTTTTTAATGTGTTCTGGAAACCAATAAATATTTTTATTCAGTTCTAGCATCTCCTCCCGCTGATCAGCCACATTTAAAAACCAACTGGGGTGAGCTCGGTAAATAAGCTTGGTACCACAACGATGGCAGTGTGGGTATGAGTGAGTTATAAACTCTATTTTCCAGACTTTGCCTTCTTTATGAAGCTGCCTGGCAATTTCTTTGTTTACTTCCCAAACCTGTTGCCCCTTAAAGCGACCGCTTTCATATATGCCATAGTCATCGACGTTGCTAACGATCGGTATATGGTTCGCCTTGGCCAAATCATAATCTTCTTCACCGTAGGCGGGAGCTAAATGAACCACTCCCGTCCCTTCGTTAACACTAACATAATCCGCCCCCCAAACTTTATGCGCATTACCCCCGAAATCTTCAAATAACGGTTCATAGCTTTTACCAATTAACTCCGATCCGCTAAAGTGCCGAATCTTCTTATACTTAAGCGTCCGGTGTTTTTCGTCAGTTAGTGCCTTATCTAGCAACTCGGTAGCCAAAATAAGATGCTCTCCATCTAACTCAACCTCGGTGTAATCAATGGCAGGATTTACAGCAACTGCAGTGTTGGCCGGCAAGGTCCAAGGAGTAGTCGTCCACGCCAGCAACGCCGCATCTAAATCCTTAAGTTTAAGTTTTACATAAACTGACGGATCAGTATCATCTTGATATGAGTTGTCTTGAGCAACTTCAGCTTTGGCGATAGGAGTAGCATCGCGGATACAGTACAGCAGAACCTTTTCTCCCTCATATATCTTGCCTAGTTCATATAGCTTCTTAAAAGCCCACCAGACTGACTCCATATATGACTTATCCATCGTCCGGTATGCACCCTTAAAGTCTACCCAACGTCCGATCCGCTCAATGGTTGATTCCCATTCATTTCCAGTAACCACCATGTTCTCACGACAAGTCAGGATATAATCTTCCAGGCTGATTTTTGTCCCAATATCACGCTTATCCTTAATCCCAAGCTTCTTTTCGGTAAACACTTCCGCCGGTAAGCCGTGGCAATCCCAGCCCCAGACTCTTTCAACTCGTTTGCCTTTCATTGTCCAGTAACGAGGCACCGCGTCTTTAACCATACTTGATAGTAGTGTGCCATGGTGCGGAACTCCGGTAATAAAAGGCGGACCGTCATAAAATATAAACGCATTATCCTTTGGTCGTTCTTCAACCGAACGCTCAAAAATACGGTTTTCTTTCCAGTATTTAACCAGATCCTTCTCGTACTCGATCGGCGCACGGCGACTGTTTCGCTTAAACTTCATGTTCGTTACCTAATTAAAAATCCTCAAAGGTTTTGTCGGAATCCCTCGATATCTGGGACGGTACCATCCGATTTCCTTTGAGGTTAGCTCAAAAGCGCTTAATTGTTGGTGTTTCGGCCCACGCCGGCGGGTTCTACTACAGCATATAGGATACTGGTTCTTCCCAATCCAATTTGCAGGTGATAGCTGCTTTTAACGGATTTGTCATTTTAAATTGTAACACACATCTGAAGCTAAAACGGTAGCTTAAATTCAATGCTTCAACTTTGTATAAAGCTTATTCTTAAATGCGCATTAATAAATCTGCCGGGATTTATCTAGGAGATTTATGATGCGGTTATGGTCACTAGACCGGCGGAGCAGCGTAATACCTTACGTCCTCAACTTTGGGTAGCTCGGTGTCGCCCTGCCAGATTTCAACTACATTACCGTCATCTCGCATGACCATGACTGCCGGATAACTAACTATCGCGTAAGTCTGGGCAATAGCGGTTCCGTCCCGGCTGTCAACATCAACTACATCGAGCTTAGACTCAGGATATAGTCTTTGGTATTGGCGTATAAATTCGTCTACCATTGCCCGATGTTCGGATCGCGGTCGATAGAGCACAATCACTTTCATGCTATTTTAAGTCTAACACTACTAGCTGCAACCAGTTGTACTGCCGCAGGCTGAACAGACGTAACAACTACCTGAACGTTGAGTAATATTGCCGCAGTTATAGCATATCGGCGCATTTTGATCGGTGCCTATTTCTTTAAGCTCGACCCGACTTTCAACATCAACCTCTATAAATTGCGGTTTTGACTCAGGCTCAGCTTGTGTGTTCGACTCGGCGATAAGAATCGTCTGATCCAGCGATGTTTCAAGGCCAGATAGATCAATTAATCCTAACTCCAATTGATCGTCGAAACTCAGATAGTCAAGCGCCAAACGCCTGAGAATGTAGTCGGTAATGGAACTCGCGGTTTTAATCTCGCTATCGTCAGTGGCGCCGGCCGGAGCAAACGACGTACCGCGCAAAATACGGACATAATGTTTAAGTGGCACTCCATACTGTAACCCTAGACTGACTGAAATCGCAAATGAGTCCATTAATCCCCTTAAGGTGCTGCCCTGCTTGCTGACATTAATGAATAGTTCACCTGGTTTGCCGTCCTCATATTCACCCACAGTAAAGTAGCCGTCAAGGTCGGCGATCTGAAACTTGTAAGTCTTTGAGGTACGCATTTTGGGCAATTTGCGACGGGCGGGTCCATTCACGACAATACGGTTTTCATTCTGGGGGGTAGCTTGACCTTTAACATCTTTTTTGGCCATTGACAGCGGCTGAGCCACTTTACAGTTATCCCGGTAAATCGCGATGGCTTTAAGCCCCATCTTCCAGGCATCGATATGCAGCTGCTCGACATCCTCTACGCTCACATCTTCAGGCATGTTCACAGTTTTTGAAATCGCTCCTGAAATAAAGGGCTGAACCGAGGCCATCATCTTGACGTGACCAAGGTAATGAATAGCGTTATCGCCCATCGAACAGGCAAACACCGGCAGATGTTCGCTTTTAAGGTGAGGCGCCCCAACAATAACTTTTTCTTCGTCGATGTACTTAACAATTTCATCAATCTGCGCTTTCTTATACCCCAATGCTTTTAGAGCTCTCGGCACAGTCTGGTTAACGATGCTCATCGAACCGCCGCCGACCAGTTTTTTTACTTTGACCAGACCAAGGTCAGGCTCAATTCCAGTGGTGTCACAGTCCATCATTAAACCAATAGTCCCGGTGGGCGCGAGTACGCTGGCTTGTGAATTGCGGACACCGTAGTGCTCGGCTAATTCCACTGCCTCATCCCAAGCATCGGCAGCAGCATTCAGCAAATCTTCGCTAACTAAGCTGGCGTCTATTTTAGACAGTTCTGCCCGATGTTGCTTGAGTACTCTTAGCATGCCCTCTCTGTCCTTATTAAATCCGGCAAATGGTCCGACTTTCGCTGCCATTTTGGCGCTGGTCGCATAGGCATAACCTGTTAACAACGCGGTAATAGCCGCAGCTTGTGCCCGCCCCTCGTCGCTGTCATAGGGCAAGCCTTGCGCCATCAGCAATGCGCCCAGGTTCGCGTAACCAATACCAAGTTCGCGGTAGGCTTTAGCATTTTTAGTAATACTCTCAGTGGGGTACTCGCTGTAACCAACTAGAATTTCTTGGGCTGTAAACACCAGCTCAACCGTATGCTTAAATTCGTCAATTTGAAAGGTTCCGTCAGGACTGAGGAACTTGAGCAGGTTAATGCTCGCTAAATTACAGGCGGAATTATCCAAATGCATGTATTCACTGCAGGGGTTAGAGGCGTTAATTCGTCCAGCATTAGGTGTAGTGTGCCAGTGGTTAATGACGGTATCAAACTGCATACCTGGATCTGCGCACTCCCAAGCCGCTTCAGCAAATTGATGAAACAAATCACGAGCCTTAACGCTATGTATGACTTCCCCGGTCGTAACGGCCTTTAGATTCCAGTCAGCATTATTTTCAACCGCACGCATAAAGTCATCGGTAGCACGAACCGACAGATTAGCGTTTTGGTATTGGACGGAAAAAGAGTCCTTTCCGTCCAAACTCATATCCCAACCCAGATTCTGTAGATCACGGGCTTTGCGTTCCTCGATTGCTTTGCACCAGATAAAGTCATAAATATCCGGATGATCGACGTTTAGTATCACCATTTTGGCAGCCCGTCGGGTTTTGCCGCCGCTCTTAATCGCTCCGGCGCTGGCATCTGCCCCACGCATGAAGCTCAATGGACCACTGGCAGTACCGGCGCTTTTACCTAATGGCTCGATACTGGACCTTAAGGGACTCAAGTTGATTCCCGACCCCGAACCGCCCTTAAAAATCATTCCTTCTTCAACGTACCAATTAAGAATCGACTGCATTGTGTCCTCGATCCCTAGAATAAAACAGGCACTTGCCTGTTGTGAACGACTGGGAATCCCAATATTAAACCAAACCGGTGAATTAAACGCAGCACGCTGAGTGGCGAGAACATACTTAAGCTCTTCACGAAAGTCTTCAGCAATAGTTTCAGAGTCAAAATAGCCAGTGCTGATTCCCTCCTTGGTAATCGTGTCAACCACGCGATCAATCAGCTGCTTGAGTGAGAATTCACGTTCCGGAGTACCTGGTGTGCCGCTGAAATATTTTTGTGCAACGATGTTTACGGCATTTTGTGACCAACCAACCGGAAACTCAATGTCTTTTTGTTCGAACACGATCTCATTGGTCTGGGGATTAGTCAGCAGCGAGTAACGTGTTTCCCACTTAAGTTGATCGTAAGCCTTAGTTTTTGCACGGGTGAATACCCGTCCCACCGTGAGATCAGTTGCTTGTCCCATTGCTTTACCCTTTCTTAGATTCGAGTTTGACTTTAGGGTGTCTCTCTATAACCCTAAGACTCTTTGCTCGAGAAAATCCTTTTAGTTTTTTATTATTTTAAATTTTTGTTTAGAGTTGTCAAAGGGCGCTATTTTTAACGCCTCCTGAAAGCTCTCTTTTGCACATAATAACTTATGCGCAGAAGCGAACTTTCAATCCGTTCCTTGTGCTAGTATTTCCTTATGCAGCCGGTTTTGCCGGCGAATATGACTAAGTTCTTTTTCGAACCCGGCAATATCTTTGAAGCGCCGGTAGACGCTCGCAAAGCGTACATAGGCAACCTCGTTAAGTAAGCTAAGCCGTTCCATCACCATATCACCGATAGTACCTGAGCTGACTTCCTGATCACCGCAAGCATAAAGAGTGTCCTCTATGTTTGTCACCATCTGTTCGAGCTGCACACTAGTTACCGGCGTTTTTTCGCATGCCTTATATAAACCGCCAAGTAATTTGTCTCGGCTGAATAATTGCCTGGTGCCGTCGTGTTTAATTACGATCAGCTGTGGCCGTTCCACTCGTTCATAGGTGGTAAACCGGTTGCCGCAAGCACTGCATAGTCGCCTGCGCCTGATCGCTTGCCCGTCTGCCGCATCGCGCGATTCAATAACACGAATATCCTCGCTGTGGCATTTATTACATTTCACTTTTCAGGCTTCTCCTTGTCACCATCAAATCTACCGCTTCAAAGACTTAAAGTCGGCTGGCTTTTGCTTTTTTGGTGAAATTTTTGTTTTCAATGTGCGCCAGCGTTATTTGGCTTGATATCCATATATAGCGCTTGGTAACACCAATATAGCTCTAGCTATAGCGTTTTGCAATAGTCTAAGCGCTGTAGAATTTACTTGTTTCTGCTCCTGGTTAAGGAGTCAATGATCACACTTACACCTATGGCTTATTTTTAGTTTCTTCTGCGTCATCTTTATGGCGGCGGTTGCCGCTAAGCCGGCGTAAGAAAGAAGGTTTTTCTAAATCTTCATCCAGTTTGCTTGATACAACAGCATCGTCTGGAGTTACTTGTTCATCTTTACGATTACCTTCGTCGGTTGAATCGGTTTTCGCCGTATCGCTTGCTTCATCGATTGTCCAGATATTCGGCATCGGTTCCTCGCTTACGAAATCGCTTTCAGCTTCTTCGAGATTGGTATCGATATCGCGCATCGCAACCTCTTCATTGCCGTTCATGGCCTCCTTTGCGCTGAATTTCAGCTGTTGCGGTCGTTCGGCAAAATAACTGGCGTCAAAACCGGTAGCTACAACTGTTATGATCATCTCGCCGGTAAGCTCGGGATTAATCGTAGCGCCAAAGATAATATTGGCATCAGGATCAGCAGCGGTAGTGATGGCTTCGGCGGCAGCATTTATCTCATGCATTGCCAGATCGTCCCCGCCAATCACATTAAACAAGATGCCGCGGGCACCATCAATCGATACCTCTAGAAGCGGCGACTCAATTGCCTGTTTAGCCGCCTTAATCGCACGGTCATCACCACTCGCTCGTCCGATGCCCATGAGCGCCGTTCCGGCATTCGACATGACCGCCTTAACATCGGCGAAATCTAGATTAATCATACCGTGGACCGTAATCAGGTCGGAAATACCTTGGACTCCCTGGCGTAAAACATCGTCTGCTACCTTAAAGGCTTCTACTAACGGTGTTTGCCGATCAATCGTTTGCAGTAAACGGTCGTTAGGCACAATAATTAGCGTGTCCACGCTCTGGCGCAGTTTATCGATCGCATCTTCAGCATTACGACGTCGTTTATCCCCTTCAAAAGTGAACGGTTTAGTAGCGAATCCAACAACAAGTGAACCATTCTCTTTAGCTAGTTTAGCTACAACATGTCCGCCCCCGCTACCAGTGCCGCCGCCGGCACCGAGCGTTACAAACACCATATCGGCACCAATCAAGGCTTTCTTAATATCTTCTAGCGATTCTTCAGCTGCCTGCTGTCCCATTTTAGGATCAGCTCCGGCTCCGAGTCCGCGAGTCGTATCTTTGCCAATGTGAACTTTTTTATCGGCTTTAGAATGATGAAGGGCCTGTGCATCGGTATTAATCGCAATAAACTCAACATTTTCGACCCCCGCATCTACCATTCTATTAATGGCTGCCCCGCCGGCTCCACCAACTCCTACAACCTTAATCTGTGCGAAAGTTTCAATCTCGGGCTCAACTACTTGGGCCATTAGACTATCCCCCTGACCTTGTGAATGCTAATTTTAGTATACCCTTGTTGTAAACTAGGTCAACAAATTTTGTATGCGCGCGTTGAGACCAAAACAACCCAGCTAATCTATACTTGTTCAGCCAAAAACCCGCTCGATAAGCTGTACTACTTTTTATTTCAATATCAATTAATAAACTTTTGAATGGCAATTTTACTTCTTAGATTAACTAACTAAATTGTGTGATTTACAACTTATAGTTTAATGGTTCGGGTGTTTGTCTACTGCCTAAGATATTATAGAAAGCTTATGCTCAGTACTGACCCTAATCAAGATTAATCTTAAGTCTTTTTAAAACGCTTTAATAATTTATCCGCTAAGCCCAGTGTCGAACCTAGGCTTAGACTAACAGGAGAGATCGCACTCGGTAACAATAACATATCTAGTACCATCAACCCGACTACCGTACAGTATCCCGGCCCTTCAACTGTGTCGACTAGACCTCCGACATTATTTAGCTTGCCCAGTCGCGCCGGCAATTGCAACTTATCGCGCGTAAATTCAGCCAGTCCCGGCAACGAGGCACTGCCTCCGATTAAAACAACCCCACCCGGTAGTTTACGCGAACGCTTGATCTTTACCAGTTCTTTGTCGATAAGTTCAAGCAACTCATCAATTCTAGCCTCAGTGATCATATAGATATCACTAGGGATAAATGTATAGGTCTGCTTGTCTAGCTTCACGATCGCACTCGACTTGGCTTCGTCCGGTTTAAGAGATGCGTGCTGAAGTTTAACCTTTTCAGCCACATCTAAATCGGTTTTTAACCCGATAGCCAAATCGTTAGTCAGGTTAATACCACCAACAGGTATAACTGCTACATGCTGAATCTCGCCGTCTTCAACCACAATAATATTGGTAGTGCCCGCCCCTATATCTACCACCAGGGTACCGGCCTCTTTTTGTTGCCTAGATAAGACAGCTTCAGCGGCCGCGAGTGAAGATACGGTGTAATTAGTTGGATGAATAGAGGCCTTTTCCAGCGCCTGAGCCAAGTTGCGCAAATTCGGACTTGCTCCGGTAACAATATGGGCATCAACCTCTAACCTAATCCCCCGCATACCAACCGGATCTTTAATATTAGTCTGTCCGTCAAGCGAATAATTTTTAGCAAAAAATTGGATAATTTCTCGGTTTGCCGGAAGCGATATGACAGTTGCCGCCTCCTCGACCCGCATCCGGTCATCCGGAGTGATCTCACGATTGGCCGCACTAATCGCAATTACGCCTTTGGAGTTAAATCCCAGAACATGGCTGCCATTTACATTGACTGTAGCGTGATTAATCTGTTGACCGGATATCCGCTCAGCTTCAGTTACGGCTGCAATAATTGCTTCGGCCACATCATCAACATGGACTACGGTTCCTTTGCGCATGCCACTATTTTTAGCGGAACCGTGCCCAATAATAGACAACTTGGCATTAGAGTTCGGTTCTATCATACCAACGACACAGCGGACAGTTGATGTCCCGATATCTAAGCCGACAAAGCTGTTGGTTTGCGTTTCGCGCATTGTGGTAAGTATAACGCTAACTCTTTAGTATGAGCAACTCATATCCAACTGCAAAGGTAGTTTCGACTCAACTAAAGCGCATCAGGCCAACTCGATTATTTATAACGGACTGTCTTTACGATGCTCTTCTTGCTTAATGAAGGCTTATTGGGAGGCACATTGCGTCAGCACCTCGGCGCCTATATCAGTAATTAAAACCGTGTGTTCAAAATGCGCACTTATTGAATGGTCACGTGTACGTACCGTCCAACCGTCAGGGTCAAGCATCACCTGCTCACTGCCCAGAGTGGCCATCGGTTCAATCGCAATTGTCATACCAGCTTTCAACCAGGGTCCAGTATTAGCTCGTCCAAAATTTGGTATGTTAGGGTCCTCATGCAAGTGATGGCCGACACCATGCCCAACCAGGTCGCGAATAATACCATAGTTGTGCCGGTTTAAAACCGTTTCGACTGAGGCTGCTATATCTCCAGTTCTAACACCATCATGCACCGCTGCAATACCTTCATTCAAGGATTCCTTGGTATATTTAATCAACTGCTCGTGTTTTGGGCTTTTAGCTTGACCGGCTATCAGAGTAAGGGCACTATCGGTTATCATGCCACGCCAATTAACTCCAAAATCTAAACTGACCAGATCACCATTGGCAATAATGCGAGTTGGCCGCGGTATCCCATGGACAACCTCATCGTTTAAGGAAATACAGATTACGTCTGGAAAGCCCTGGTAACCCAAGAAAGGCGCTCCAGCTCCGGCAGCCTGCAGCTCCCTGGCGGCAACTACCGCTAAATCTTTGGTCGAAATTCCCGGTTCAACCATTCGTGCAAGCTTAACTAGAATCTCCGCCAGCAGTTTACCGCTCTCTTTCATCGATACGATCTCAGTTGCCGTCTTTACTTTTGTTGTCATAACTTCAACTTGTATGTACTACATGCCTAGCGACCGGCTGACTTCATCATTGACTTCATCAACCGTACGTTCAGCATTTACATCAACAACATCTACGTCGTGCTGTCTAAACCAATTAAATAACGGCTCAGTCATTTCATTATATTCTTTAAAACGTTCTCTTATTACTTCAATCCGATCGTCAATACGTCCCCTGGCCTGCAGTCGATTTTTTACAGTATTTTCGCTAGCAATTAAGTGAATCACATGGCTAAGGCTAAAGTTTTCGCGTTTCGCCTTTTTGAGCAACCACTCGGCCTGCGGTATCGTGCGCGGGAATCCATCTAATATACACAGGTCTTTGTTAGGAATGCCGGAAAGTACTTGATCTAGTAGTGTAATTACCTCAGAATCCTCAAGCAATTCTCCGGCCAGCATTCTAGCGCGGCGTTCGCCGGTAACATACATACGGATCAACTCACCCATCGTTATAAGGTGCATGCCGCGTTGATCAGCCATAATCTTGCCTTGCGTGCCTTTACCAGCCCCGGGCAAACCCATCAATACAATCACTGGCTTAACACCTCCTTAACTAATCTCGCGATTGTTGCGCCATCTGCACTGCCCGCGGTTCGTTTCTTTACTTCAGCAATAATTACCCCCATCCGACTCACATCATTAATCCCGGTTTGTTCGATTGTTTCTAGAATCACCGGACGGAGCTCATCCTCGCTTAATTGTTGTGGCAAATATGCATCAATTACGGCTTTCTCAGTAAGTTCAATTTCGGCCCGATCGTTAGCGCCACCTTTTAGATACAACTCTGCACTTTCGGCTCTTTTTTTAGCCTCCCGCGCTAAAACGACCACTTCTTCCTCTTGGGTGAGGCCACTTTCTCTTTTATTTCTTTCTACTTTGGCATAAAGTAAGGCCGATTTCAGTCCGCGTAAGGTTTCAGCTTTCGTTTTATCCCCAGCTAGTAGGGCTGCTTTAAGATCCTGCGCGATTTGTGGTTCCAGCATATACTATTTAAGAGGTTATCTCTGCCCCAGCTTAGCACGTTTAATCTTCTGGGCTTTCCGCTCCTGCCGGACAATCGCCTTGGCTCGACGTTCAGGTTTGCTAAGCGGTTTTTCAAAGTACTGGTTTTGCTTAACCACAGCCAACACACCTGATTGTTGCACTTTACGGTTAAAGCGTCTGAGCATGTTCTCAAGCGATTCTTTGGAGTCTTTTCTTGTAACCTGAATCATATGTAAAAATAGTTTACCCTAAGGTGTTAATTTAGCCAAACTCTTTTTTAGCCCCTTTTTTGGTTGGTGCGTTGGCTTTTTAGCACGATGCTTTGGAGCTCTTTAAAGATCGGGAACTGCTTATTAGTTGAATAAACTTTGGTATTGCCCTGCTTTTCACTGGTTAAAAAACCGACCTTTTCTAAACGTTTTAACTCCCGTTGGATGTTGCCGGCATCTTCTTTAATCAGTTTTGCCAAACCCCTCACATGAGTCTTAAAGTCAGGATATTTTGCGTAGATTACAATAATCTTGCGCCGCACACGGGATGTTATGAACACGTCTAGCATAGGCCTCCTTTATTGTTATTCAGACAACTTATAGCTTGAACTATAGTATATCTTTCAACAAGACTGACTTCAAGAGTAGATCTTAGTAATAGCTCCGAATTGTCAACAAAACCCATATAATAACGCTCATGTACTACTATGAAGTTTGGGTACGTAGCAATAAATATAAGGGCAGTTCGGCTCTAACCTATCACAGTGGGTTGCGTCTAGCACCGGGCCAAATCGTAAGTGTTCCGCTTAGGCACGAAACAGTCACGGCGGTTGTGATAGATAGCGTAGCTCAACCTAAAATTAAAACTAAAGCCGTTAACTTGCATAGTCCTCTGCCACCACTGCCCCAATCGACACTTAAATTAATGCACTGGCTCAAAGATTATTATCCGGCACCGGTTGGCGTAATTGCCCAACAATTTATCCCGGCAAACATCATGCATTGCAACCAGACTTTAGCGGTAATAGTGAAGAATTTGCCATCAACTGTTCTGCCGCCCTTAACTGATGAACAAACCGCTGCCCTTAAGCGAATGGCGGCTTATAACACCTATCTGCTCCATGGCCGGACCGGAAGCGGCAAAACCAGGTTGTACCAGGAACTGGCTAAAGCTGAACTAAAAAAAGGTAGGTCGGCGCTGATACTAACACCAGAGATCAGCCTAACGCCACAGCTGGAAAACGAATTTAGAACTATCTTTAGCGATAAGGTAGTGGTGATGCACTCCACGCTCACCCCCAAACAGCGAGCCGAACGCTGGGCACAAGTCATAGCCAGAGATTCCCCGTTAGTGGTTATCGGCCCGCGCTCGATTATCTTTAGTCCGCTTAAAAATATAGGGTTAATTGTGATAGATGAAGCCCACGAACCGGCATATAAACAAGATCAAGCCCCCTATTATGTCACCAGCCGGGTAGCAGCTCATTTAAGAGATATTCACAATGCTAAATTAGTATTAGGGTCCGCCACGCCACTGGTTAATGACTACTTTTTAGCTCTAACCCGCAGAAAACCAATCATTAAACTTAAGCGTCTGGCGCGGGAAACAAACCAAGAACAGGTTGAAGTAAAGATTATTGATGCTCATGACCGGTCTTTGTTTGTACGTTCATCTTATCTATCCAGTGTGTTAGTTGCAGCTCTAGAGAAAACTCTATCTAACGGCGAACAGGCGCTGCTCTACCTTAACCGGCGCGGGACTGCCCGGATCATTATTTGTGGCATATGTGATTGGCAAGCCCGTTGTCCACGTTGTGATCTGGCGCTCACCTATCACGGTGACACCCACATCTTGCGTTGCCATGTTTGCGGGTTCGTCTCGCCCGCACCCACCACATGTCCCAAATGCAGAAACCCGTCGGTAAAATATCTGTCTATAGGCACTAAGGCAATAGTCAGCGAAGTCGCCAGATTATTTCCTCAGGCGAATATTGCCCGCTTTGATAGCGACTCGCCAAAAGCCGAGCGGTTGGAACAGCGCTATGCAGACATCAAATCAGGCAAAATAGATATATTAATCGGCACCCAACTGCTGGCTAAAGGCTTGGATTTACCAAAACTTACTCTAGTAGGAGTAGTGCTCGCCGATACCTCATTGCAATTGCCCGATTACAGCGTCAATGAACGAACCTATCAATTACTAACCCAGGTTATAGGACGGGTCGGACGCGGTCATTTAGCCGGAGAAGCCATAGTTCAAACCTATAACCCTAGTGCGATAAGTATTACATGCGCCATAGCAAACGACTGGGATACGTTCTATAAAGCAGAGATTGCTGAACGTAAAGCCTTTAATTACCCGCCATTTACTCATCTGCTCAAACTCACGCTTGCTCGCGCCAATCCTAAGAATGCCGAACGAGCAGGGGCATTACTGAAAACCAGTCTGCCAAATACGGTACATATTGACGGTCCGGCGCCGTCTTTTCATGAAAAACATGCCAATAAGTATCGCTGGCAACTAGTTATAAAATCCGAAAGGCGATCGACACTAGTAGATATTATTAACCATCTCCCAAGCGGAATCAGCTGGGATATTGACCCATACAATTTAATGTAAACAAGTTAAATTACTTCTCTAGATACTGCAAATTCACGATTCAGCTTTAGCTACAGATCAATTATTTATATTTGCACTATTGCAAACAACGAATAACTAAAAAAATTAATACTTAACTTAATTCTTGAGCGAACAAACAATAAAATTCCCCTAGACATTTCCTCTATCTAGAACCATAATAACCACTAACGGTTTTATCTTGTGTCAAGGTAACCAAAACAAGGGGCAAAAACCCTAAAACCAAGGAAAACCAAAAACAACAAGTATAAAAACCGTTAATCAACAAAAAGGCCTAAACCTTAATAAATAAAGGTTAAGCCTGAAACAAAAAAACCAATGCCAAAACACAGGCAATTAAAACAATTGCTTCTCGCAAACAATTGTTTGAAAACAAGGGTTAGACCCATAGCTACGCTCATGGGATTAGCTATTGGTTTGTCCCTTGTGCTGTCT
>JAJYZG010000062.1 GCA_021800155.1 bacterium | reverse complement strand
TATCCGTACCGCAAACCGACACAGGTGCTCAGGTCGAGTAGACCAAGGTGTACGAGTGAGTCTTCGTCAAGGAACTCGGCAAACAAGCGGCCGTAACTTCGGGATAAGGCCTGCCCCGCCACTCTGTTTATAAGAGTTGGTGAGCCAAGGTGTTCTTGATTGAAAGAAAGAGTAATTTTTACGTAAATTCTCGAGTAAGTTGAGTACAAGAAGACCTTAGTAAAAGCTCTTCACGCTGTCTTATAGGTAGTGTGGCGGGGCCGCAGCTAAGGAGCCCATGCAACTGTTTACCAAAAACATAGGTCTCTGCTAACACGAAAGTGGATGTATAGGGGCTGACGCCTGCCCAGTGTCGGAAGGTTAAGGGGATAAGTGTACGCTTTGAACTGAAGCCCCGATGAACGGCGGCGGTAACTATTAGTGACATAGTAGTTAATAAACTTGGCTATATGCTGGAAACTCTCGCTAGATCGATATACCCAAACAGTAGCTCGAAAGAGCAAGCTGTGTGGTTTGAAAAATGTCGAGTAGAGACAATCAGCAGGAAAGACCTCTAAGTCTTTAAGATTTATTGAAGGATAAGAGGAATCCTCAGAGACTATACGCCAAGCCCTGTTTCAGGGATGATATAGTCCGCTCTGCATAGAGATATGCAGTTAACATCAGGAACCGTCCTAAGGTGGAAAATGCTGCCTTAGTGGAGTGGAAGTCTCCCTTCAATGTTTTCCTTACATCAAGTAAGGTTTAGAAGAAGAAAATTTGGCTATATGCTGGAACATCCGGGTATCTCGCAATACGACTTGATTTTCATTAAGCACTATCACTAAGTAAGTGCCACATGGACAAGCGTTACAATTTGACGAGTGCGGACAATCAGCAGGAAAGACTGATATTCATCGGTTGGCTAAAATAGGCTTCGTAGATGGATAGTGTTGCTTCTCGATAGGCTTTGTCAAACAACCTGATCGGGGAAGCCGCCATGGCTATTCTACTGGCAATCAAGTTGCGCATAGATTTGTGGTGACGCAAGGTGTTAAAAGCGTTGCAGCCCTAGAAGAAATGAAAGATTTTTTGGTGTAGGGAGAATGCATATTAATCATCGCCACGACAACCACAAAGAAGATCTAGCTCAATATAGCATCGACAATGAGAGAGCTTTTAGAAACGATAATGCTGTTTTTTAAATATTCTCCACACACATCGAAGCGCTATGATTTTGAGCAGTTTGCTATGTGCATGCAGACTATAAGCCAACATGAAAACATGTGAACAACGAAGGTTTAATTCAAATTGCGGAAACGGCGCAAACAATGAACCATCGTAAGCCACGAGATGAATTAATCAGAATCCTCAGAGACCACATGCCGAACGCCGATTAGGCGAAGATATGGTCCGCTCTGCATAGCGATATGCAGGTTCGATTTCGAACGTTTACTTCGAACAAATCGTTGTAGATAACACTTTGAGCGAAATTCCTTGTCAGGTAAGTTCTGACCCGCACGAATGGCGTAATGACATGGGTACTGTCTCGACGAAGAGCTCGGTGAAAGTGCATTGACGGTAAAGATGCCGTCTGTCCGCAGCAGGACGAAAAGACCCCGTGCAGCTTTACTACAACTTGGCATTGAGCCGGGTTATAACATGTGTAGTATAGGAGGGAGGCTTTGAAGCCGAGGCGCTAGCCTTGGTGGAGCCACCAGTGAAATACCTCCCTTGTTATGATCTTGTTCTTACTTGGACCGTTATCCGGTTCAAGGACCGTGTCTGGCGGGTAGTTTAACTGGGGCGGTTGCCTTAACGCTAATCCTCTCCGAGGTTAGCAAGGGGGCGTATCTGGCTATATGCTGGGACATCTGAGTATCCGTTCGTACTTGTTTAACAAGTAAAAATCGATACGGCGCAGACAATCAGCAGGGAAGGCCTCATTTTAATGAGAAACCCTCAACGACTAAACGCCAGACTCTGTGTTAAGCAGGGAAGATATAGTCTGATCTTGCAGGCGACTGCAAGACCTGTCAAAGAAAGCAGGTAACCAATTGAGAAGTAAAGAGTTAGAAGAGTA
The DNA here is from genome assembly GCA_021800155.1 of bacterium. Lineage (GTDB taxonomy): Bacteria > Patescibacteriota > Saccharimonadia > Saccharimonadales > UBA4665 > JAJZWH01. The sequence continues at coordinate 890 of JAJYZG010000062.1, read as the reverse complement.
CAAAAAAACTCTGAAGCTCTCCCAGACTCAGCGATCTATAATTGTTGGCACCATTCTTGGTGACGGCCATTTAGAGACCGAAAACAATGGGAGAACTTATCGACTTAAGATTGAACACTCAATAAAACAATCCTTTTATGTGGACTGGCTTTATCACCAGTTTCAAGAATGGACTGCAACTGAACCGAAAGTAAAATTAACATTATTGAGAGGGATAAAAGTCGAGAACTATGGTTTTCAAACATTAAGTGTTGGGAATTTTCGTTTCTATGCTAAAAGTTTCTATAACAGCAAAGGAAAGAAAAGCGTGCCCGTTCAGATCAAGAACTGGCTAACACCTTTAGCTTTAGCCGTTTGGTTCATGGATGACGGTTCTGCGAAGTCTAAATATCACAGAGCAATAATCTTAAATACTCAAGGCTATTCTAAGCGTGACATCGTAATTCTTATCCAAGCGCTGCAAGTCAACTTTGGCTTAGAAGCAAAATTCAGAAAACAAGCTGACGGCCTACAGCTAATAATGGTTGGCCCTAGTGCTGAACTTTTTTATAAACTTGTTCAGCCGTTTGTATTGCCGAACTTTACCTACAAGTTCGGTGCTTTGGTTAACAACATGCCTAAAAAGTATCGGAGGCGTTCAAAGGTTAGCTAACTACGGATGGAAATCGTAGTGGTAGTGTATACGCATAAGCTAGCTTGACTGTGAGGGCGACAACCCAAGCAGGTACGAAAGTAGGAGTAAGTTTTCCGCTGTCCGTACATATGTACAAGAGTGTGGTATCGGCAGCGCTTTCGGATAAAAGTTACGCCGGGGATAACAGGCTTATAGCGCCCAATAGTTCACATAGACGGCGCTGTTTGGCACCTCGATGTCGGCTCATCTCATCCTG
>JAJYZG010000020.1 GCA_021800155.1 bacterium | reverse complement strand
CAGCAAAAGTGAGAGAGGAGCTCAAGCCTTAGCGACTGTTCTATCCATCTGCACCACCACCCGGCGGATGAACCCGACTAACTACTTCAAAGCCCTGGCCGCTATTGGGTAGGGTGGGAGCACTTACAAGTTAACAAGTTAACTTAATGTACTTAGTTGTGTATAGGTAATAACTACGATAAAATTCCATCTGTCAATTATGGGGCGTGGCCAAGTGGTAAGGCACCAGGTTTTGGTCCTGGTATTCGGGGGTTCGAATCCCTCCGCCCCAGCCACAATGAGCATCTAAGGTGACCGTAGTGGTCACAGTTGAGATTACTAAAAGAGGTAGCAAAGCATGCCGGAAAAATTGATGATAAGTTCCGCATTCATGAAGGCTCCACTTTGACTGGCAGCCTCGGCTGGGGATATACGACAGGCGGCACTAGTAGCAAACGTATTAAGACACTAGGCCTACAAAATGAATATCACCTTAACTGGCATAATTATTCAGCACTGGAAGATAGTAGTAGCGGTCAGTTCAGATACCTGTTGCTCCCGATAATAAATCAGGATATAACTAAACCATGAAACTGATCCGCTATCGCCAACCATCTTTACGCAGAATTGTTGGCTATACTTCTGTTAAACGTAATTTTAAAAGATCACTGGGCATAAGTCAGGTTCAAGCTTGGACAAGACCCAGTAGAGTGAAACAACGCATTAAATATAAAGCTGGCTGGTACTCTCCCACCATGCGAGTTGCTCGTAATACGGCGAAGGGTAAATTCCCAAGTTTCTTGGGTCTATTTAATAAGAAACGATAATGGCTAAAAACCCTAAAGACGAATATAAGTTAACCGCAGTACTTTCTGGGGTTGCTGGCGAATATTATGTCGCCGCAGAACTGTCGGCTCTTGGATATATAGCTTCTATAACTCTAAGGAATACCAAGGGCATAGATATCGTCTGTTCCAATTCGGATGCTACTAAAACTGTATCAATTCAGGTTAAAACAAGAAGGCAAAGAGCCCGAGAGTGGATGCTTAATCAAAAAGTTGAAGATTACTACGCTGATAATCTGTTCTATGTATTCGTAACCCTCAACGACCACGAACAAGCACCGGATTATTTTATAGTTCCTAGTAAGGTTGTTGCTGACTATTCCAAAGTAACTCATAAAGAGTGGCTTAGCGCTCCTGGTCGCTCAGGAGCCATCCATAATGATACGCCAGTGCGCAAATTTAAAGACAAGGAAGAGAAATACATGAATCGGTGGGATTTACTGGGGTTATAATTTCACACCAATACAGTCAACCATAAATGATAAACTAACTATATGAATTTAAAAGACTTTGTTAAAAGTGTACTCGTGGATATAAATTCCGCCGTAGATGAAGCTGGAGCAACAACAAGTAGAGAGATAACTTTTTCAGAAAAAGATAACGCAAGGACAGTAGAGTTTGACATCGCTGTTTCTGCAGAAGGGTCCGATCAAAAAAGTGGAAAGGCTGGAATTAAAGTACTGCAATTTGCTGAAGCCGGCGGAAACTTAAATCAAGAATCCAAGAACTCTACTGTCAGTAGGATTGTGTTTGGCTTACGAATAAGTCCAATTACAAAAAAAGAACAGGCAGCTACAAGGGAGGCCATGAAAAACCTCAATAATAGAGTTGGTCCTCAAATATAGACACCTATAAAGTTTAAATATCATTAGGTTGCTGAGTATAAGCTCTTATGGTTGAATAAAATGGCAGATCTACCAATACTATTGAGTTAGAAAGGAGTTTTTTTATGAAACATACCTGGATAGAAAAAATACCAATGGTTGTTAAATGCAACAAACAGCTAAAACAAATAGTTAGACAATACGGGTGCTTGCATTGTAATCAGACCTACTCAGATCTTAGACCATGTTACAAGGAGTGTCTAAGTCGATAATTCTGCTTTTAGATTGAAAAATCACTGAAGACCACAAAAACACGCGATCAATATATAAATAAAAGTTCATTCCTTTGGGAGTATCCATGAAGAATTGTTGCGCAAAGGTTTAACGTTCTTATTCATCCAACTTTTTAGATAGAGCCATTGATCGTCATAAAACCAATATGGACTGAGCTGTTTTAGTAACTCATGAAAGGCCATTGCTCTTCCGTCAAGTACAGCATGAGCGGACTTAAACATTCCTGAATCGTTTGTAACTACTATTAGCTCCGGATAGTTATATGCTAGGTTTATTTGCGCCCAGTCATCGCCTGCAACTCTATTAAGCTTCACGATCCAACACTACCGTCCTTCTTTTTATAAGGGAATTGATCCATCTTGACTCCCGGGTTATTGGAGTTAAGAATATTACGCAAAAGCCTCGGTAGAACGTGGGCATTATATAATTCAGCCGCAACGCAGTTTGCCACAAACCAGTCAACAGTACCATTTAATTTGCCTAGATAGTCCAAGAGATGGATCCCGGTAGCTTCCGCTCCTTGCTGGGCGTAAGTGATAACATTAGCATCTAATAATAGTTTAGCCCTTGCTTTGCTTCTATTTAAGATAAATGTATTGGGGTCATCCATGAACATAATTACAGCAGAAAATGTCGCATTTGTCTCATTTTACAGATGTGGGATAATAAGTATATGAATCCGAGATTTTGGACCCCAGCAAATGCAATTGGCGTTGCCGCAACCTTAAAGCACGAAGTTGATAATAAGCATGTTCTTATTAATTTTTATTGGCCGGGAATGGAATTTATTGCTAATCCACAAACCAGGCAAGATTTAGTGAATCTAATCAACACGTGCCTCTCTGAACACCCAATGACAAACCCAAATGATCATACAATCTTTTACTTGCAGCGCTCTGGTGATGATTTTGTTGAAATTCAAACAGACCCGGGATGGGTATCATGAGCCTGAACAGAAGTCGAAAAGGTTCCAGACAGCAATGCTCATATGTCACGAACTTGAGGAGTAGTCCAAGATGGTATGGGGAGTACGGATTAGGCTGCACAAAAAGCGAAATGGTTCTAGACCAACGTGCTTCAGCCACGCAAGATTTAACACGTCATACTATTCCTGATTAAACGTAATAACAGATACGTTCCGGTCTAAAATGACGAAGCTTGAGTAGAACATTTGCAGTATTTCGTTAATCTGCTCTAAGTCTTGTAAATCACCGATGTAACTAACGACACTTTCATGAGTTTGAGAAACTTTTCTTCACTCACAATTGATTCTTTTAGCTCAGTTTGACGCCGTTTAATGTCTTTTAGCTTACGCTCGTATGCTGGCAAACCCTTTTCGACGTATCTTTTAATGTTATTCCGCAGACATCGAGTTAGTTTTAAAGCATGCTTTAGTAGCTCCTCTATAATCTCAGCTTCTCAGACATACGGCTCTTTGCACTCGAGATTTACTTGTCCTGATTCGCGGACCCTAACGCCTTTGATTTCACGAGAGCATCGGTTATTGTAGCTGTTTTATCAAATTCATATTCATGCCCGCGAATCAAGACAACGGGCCTATTCGTGCCTCTTTGCCCCATTAGTAATCCTGCTGAAGCTGCAAGCATATCACAGGTTGTTTCTTCATTTCTTACAACCTCACCCTTTTCGGCATGTTCAGTAACACGTACAGGAGGTACCCCATAAACACCAATAGCTACTTGGGTTGCGCCTCTCTTTTCTACACGGCCATCACTGTCCGTAATGATAATGGCAACGTTAATTCCTATTGCGTTTAGTATTGTTGTCCCTATTGTACTAGCACTTTTATCAGGGTCTTCAGGCAAGAGGATGACATGCTCGGAGCCCATTTTATCTACGCCAGCACTTGTCAGTCTATTCCCGTTAGGAAGCCAGCCTGCAATATAGTTGTCGTCAAGGTCTAGGCGACTTGCGTCATCGACACCAGTTGCATTAATGATAAGCTGTAGCGTGCGAGGATCCTTGCGGGGGATACGCTTATGAAGTTCCTGTGCTACATCTCCAACACTCACAGTATCGAGCGCAACAGGCTCACCTTCTGCAAGCGAGACTGCCTTTGAAGCGATACAGAGGATATCGTGTTCTTTCAGCTCAAAATTAGTCTCTTTAGTTTTATCCACTATAATCTCACCAATATCATCGCCGGTGACTATTTCCGGCATGTTTGGAATGGCTTCAATACTAATGCGTTCTGACATGGTTTTCTCCTTTTTGATACTTATTTAACAGATCAACTAGATAGACGAGGGAGCTACGAGAAGCAGATATTTTCTCGCTTTTCGGCGCATGGGTCTCTACGCTTACAATAACCTCTTGCGAACAATGAGATAAAACAAGAGGTAGAACTGAATCGTAATCAATTTCACCGTTTCCGGCTGGCACGTACTTCCGAATTCTGTCTTTAATTATGTAGTTTTTAACATGAATGTATTTTATTCTTGGTCCTAAGGTAGATAGGAAATCCTCATCAATCGTCTCGCCAATTTCAAGCAAATTTGAGATGTCAAGCCACAGATTCAGGTTATGAGCTTGGTTTTTATTTAGGAAGTCAATGAGTGTTGACTTAGTATGGATTCGACAGACTGGCTCGTTTTCTATAAGTAGATTAATATTACGCTTTGCGGCCTGGCTCAGCGCATACTCTAGTAAATGATTTAAGGCAAAGTCTCCCGCCGTATCATCTGCTGATTTCAACTCTGAAAATATACGAAGCTTATGTATACCTAAAGCATCGGCGACCTCTATGGTTCCCGTAATAATCTGTCGTTTTTCTTCCTCGGAAAGTCGCGGATTAAACCCAAAGTTGTCGTGAGCAATCTCAGCATCGTTATCGGACGAATACCACTTAAAAAGAGGTGTTGCAGCGGCTAATGCCGTGATGCCATACTCGTTTAACTGCTGCTTGAAGTTCTCTACTTCTTTGTCTGACCAGAATACAAAATTCTTTCCGTTCACTGTACGTAGCTCGCCATACTGTATACCCAGATCATGCATAACAGTCACCGCTTCTAAGAAATCGTCAGATATCTCATCAAAATTGATAGCTAGTTTTATTGAGTTAGACATGCTGAATTCTTTTCTGCAGTAACTTGTGTAATATGAGCAGATTATCTTCTGTAAGCGTATTTAGTACATCGTTTCCCGTCCATAGCATAAACGCATACAACCCCTGATATATCATCATCCATAATCCATCAATTGTTCTTGCTCCGCTTGATTTAAAATATGACGCAAGTGGAGTGTTCACCGGATTGAATACACAATCAAAGAATATTTTGCGAGAGAGATCCTCGTGATTCTTGAGCAAATCGAGTGCAAATGGTGTTTTCGCATCTTGACCCACCATTCCTGTTGACGTTGCGTTGATAATTATGTCCGCCGTATCGATATGCTGAACAATACCTTCGTATACATCGAAGCGAATCGTAGTCTTGTCTGAAAATTGATTCTGTAGAGATTTTGTCCTATTGGACTCCGCTATCCGATATAATACCACTACATCTTTTATACCCAGCTCAAGGACCGCATAGATAGCTGCTCTTGCAGCACCTCCAGTACCGAATACGAGCGCTTTTTTCTTTTGGTATTCAGCAATTACCCCTGAAAGTGGACGATAGATACCGTACCAGTCGGTATTGTAACCGATAGATAGATTTTTTTTAGTGTCAAAAACTACAGTATTCACCGCACCAATCGACGAGATTGAGTCATCAAGCTTGTCCAAGATCGATATGACATCTAGCTTATATGGTAGCGTGACATTGAGTCCGCAAAATTTGAGTGTCTGAAAGGCCTTTAGCGCAGGACTAAGCTCTGAAGTTTGAGAAATATCTATTTTAAGGTGCTTATATTCTATGGGTTGAGACAGCTGTTCAGATATCCATTCGAACAATAACGGTGATATGCTATGTTCAGTTGGATTGCCAATCAGAGCACTATACCTCATAAGTATTTGTTATTATAACCTATTTATTGTAAAGTTAAAAAATAATGCAAGGTCGTCCATATAAGGTATTGATGCTTGGATGTGGTACTATTGGCCAAATTAAGGCAGGGCTTTGGCTGTCACTAGGAGCAGATGTATATCTATATGATACCTCTTCGTCGCAAGTTGACAGACTGCTCACGACAGATAAACGACTGCAACGATTTGGGCAACAGCAGCTAGATAACCTTACGATCGATATATCCACTCCGAGCGATCAACACGCCTCTTCTATATCATGGATCTATCAAAATATTAAAAGTCCAAGTACAATATTAGTAGAAAAGCCCATCTGTACGAATGCCGACGATAGAGCAGTAATCAAAAGGCTATTAAACAAACACAAGGGTGTGACTGTCTACGTAAATGAGTCCTATTTCTGGTCTTCGGCACTCGACATGATATCTGATTGGCTACACACGAATGACGAGAAGATTATATCGATCAAAATTAATCTATCTAAGAATAGACTTGCCGATACTCGTGCGGGTAGATTTTTTGATCGAGAGCTAGAATCGTATGGCATAGAAATACCACACGCAATCGCAATACTACAGAAGCTTGGTATCGATATTGATGAACTAAGTGTTAGTAAGAATATAATGTATCGTGGCGGAGATGACTCTATCAATCAGGGTGTTCACTTAATACTTTCTGATATGAGTGACCGCATCATCAAAATCGATTCATTCCTAGGTGACTTTATGGTTCATGAAGACGAGAAAATTCAGAACTCTCTTACGCGATGGTTAATCGTTGAAACTAATAAACAAAATAGGTACCGTGTTTCGTTTGATCCTGTAGCGGGTGAACAGCGATTTAGGAGTATTGTTGTGGTCAACGACAATGGGATGATAACGCTTGATGACAATCATTTGCGAAGGCATCTTGAGCAAGTACAGTTTGCAAAACTGAGTACCACAATGAGACAGTACCTATCACCGGCCAACTCTATAGCCATCTATGATTTTCTTGAGAGGCTGTACGCCAGCAAAATTGGAGATAACGTTTCCGATAAGGTGATTCAACATGATTGGGCGGGAGAAAGAACAGGAGTTACATAATGGCACTCGAAGTAAATCGTAGTTATCAGGGACCAGAGCTATTAGAGCAAGAGGTTGTTGAACGAAAAGGTCTCGGTCACCCCGACACGCTAGTTGATGGTATTGCTGAGTTCTCTGAAATTCAATATGCAAAACATTGCTTGGAGCGTTTCGGAGCTATCCCACACCATAACCTTGACAAGGCAATGCTCCTTGGTGGCTTGTGCGTGCAGCAGTTTGGAGGCAATGACTTTGAATCTCCACTACGAATGATATTCATGGGGCGTGCTAGCAAGTCATTCGGCGGAGAAGAGATACCACTCGCAGACCTACAAGATCAGGCAGCTCGGACTTATTTACGACGCGTTATGCCACACCTCGATACCTCAGACGCCCATGTGTATAGCGCTGAGAGTTTAACGTCAGATCACAGCACGCGTCCATTTTGGTTTTCCCCTCGCTCAATCGAAGACTTGCCGGAGTACATGACAGAAATGCCACGCGCAAATGACACTGCTACAATGATCAGCTACTGGCCACTGACCGAAACTGAAAAGCTAACTCTGGATTTAGAGGGATTTTTCTATAGCGACGATGAACACGGTATGCCAGTGCCACGCTTTGATTTTGTCGGTCAGGACATTAAAGTAATGAGTGTGAGGAACGGTAATATTATTACGTCCACACTTGCAATTCCCCAGATAACTACCCATACAGCAGATGCTAAAGAATATTTTGATCGCGAGAAGTACATAGAAGAGGTTTTGCAAGAATATGCGCAGGATAAAATTGGCGACACAGTATTTGCTCAAGTTATTGTTAATACCGAGACAAAGGGTCCCAACCCAAGACCATATTTAGTTACTGGTGGATCATGCACAGACTTCGGAGAAGAAGGTGCCGTAGGTCGCGGGAACAAGACACACGGTATCATATCGAGCTTCCGGCCAAATACCATGGAGGCTCCCCACGGTAAAAATCCAACGTACTTCGTGGGAAAATTACTAGGTTATCAAGCCGACTTAATATCAAAACAAATTTATGAACAGCTTGGCTCCCGGTGCCAAGTAATATTACAAGCGAACCTTGGGGATGATTTGTTTGATCCCTCGAGAATTATTGTATCCACCGAGTCCGATGTAGCGAAAATAGATGTAGATAGAGTCGTGGCCGAGTGCCTTGGTCTTGGAAGAGAGACAACCAACCGGATAATTAATGATGCCCACTTCCTTCCTCGAACGAATGTATGGAACGCACATGGAAAACAAGGGCAATAACCGAGAAGTATTTAAGCCCATGGAGTCATCGGCTGATACCTACGCTACAAACTTAGTTTTTAACGATGTATCGATACGAATAAACAGTCATAGATCGTTTGTTGACAACACTTTCGAAAAACTCAAAGACGCAATCACCGGCATGGAGATCGATGAGAAATATCAACATGTTGATGGCATTATTGAATATATTGTTGGTGAAGATATCAATATTAGTTATTTATCGGACGAGCAGAGACTAATAATTACAGGACCTATTCGTATGTTCGGAAATGGAACATCTATAGCATTTACTGCTCACTATATGGCCGAATGTTTACGGGCAGATAAATCTGGATTAATGCTAGTACACTCCGCGGCAGTCAAACTTCCTGAACAAGACAAATCCTATGTATTTTTAGGAGAAAAGGGGGTCGGAAAGACCACACTTGCATTACGCCTCTGCCACCAATACGGCTACAGTCTTATTGGGAACGATCAGGTATATATGGGCTCGAACGATACTAGTGAGCTTATCACTGAAAGTGGCAATGCATGGTTTAATGTAAGAGAGACTGCAATTTCGGCCGATCCATATATTGCGCGACTGCTTGCTAAGCCCCAAAATCTTAATAAGCCATCGTGGAACAACAAAATTACTGTACTGCCCGAATCAATTGGAGTTAGTACGTGCGAGAGGCAATTACTAGTTAAGGAAGTGTTCCATGTTCGAATTGATCACAGTCAGCCTGATTTACTAGCAATGGCTTGGCATGGTCTGCAAAGAAATTTAATACTTCACGAACGGTTTGGTCGGCATATAACGGGTCAGGCAACACCCTTTCAGGATGATTACGGCAACTACCTCGGCTCATTGCCTCCGGTCAATTTAGAAGCCGCGTTAAAAGCGAGAGATAAGCTTGTTAGCCTAGTTATAAAAACTGGTGTGACGGAAATATTTTCACCAGATAGCGATAGCGCAGTTGATTTCATCCATGCTAAGGAAAATGAATAATGATAGCTGTTGGTATTCCGAGTTTCAATGAGGCTGACAATATAGTTCAACTTGTTACTGCGATAGATACTGCTGCATCTAGCCTAAATATGAATATCATTTTAATCAATGCAGACAATGATAGCCCTGACTTGACGGCAGAGTGCTTTAGGGAAGTTGAGACTCGAGCAGAAAAAGTCTCACTTATTACAAATCAAAAAGGTAAGGGCTATAACCTAAAGTCAATTATCAACTATATTGCTACTCGTGAAGATATTACATATTGTTTGTTTGTAGATGGCGACATTATCTCTTTTGAAACAGAGTGGTTGATTAAACATTCTGCTTCAAAAGAAAAAAATTATGATTATGTTATCCCTAATTACTCAAGGAATATGCAGGAAGGTAATACGACTAATCATTTTATATATCCAGAGTTGTTTACGCTGACAAGTGGCAATGCACCCTATCAAGGAATAGCCGGCGACTTCGGCATATCAAAGAAATTTGCCAATCACTTATCCAAGCAAGTCTGGCCAGAATCATCCTTAGGTTACGGCGTAGATATCTTCATGACATTGCAGGCTCTTTTTAGTGATATGCGAATCACTGAGATTTCACTTAATCGCAAGATTCATAAGCCCAGCTTTGATAAGATGGTAGGAATGTTTCAGCAAGTTGCAGAAAGCTATTTTGAAACACGTAATAGATTATCATTAACGAATGGTACTAATTTCGACAGACAATACGGTAACAAGCTAACATTGCTTACTGGGGAAATTATACCAGCTGATAAGCTCAACGAAAGGCGTAATACCGCCATTGAATTGTATGAAGTAAATGAGGTGAATGGTTTACACATCTGCGATCTACCCGATAACAACGATCTTGGCCTAACTGAGTGGGTTGAAATACTAGCCTCGCACGAGATACATCGTCGAGATTATGCACCTTCAGAACTTGCGCTATCTTTAACACCATTCTATCTACTACGAGTAATAACTTATTTAAGTACTACTAAAAGTCCCTTAAGTGCAGTGAACCAAATAAATCAAACCGCTAAATTGCTAAAGAAAAGACTTAAGGGTAAGTCATGATAAAGCCAGAAATACATGGAAGAATAATCCAGCTCTTATTATCTACTAAAGAAAGCTTTAGAAAATTTTTGACAAACGATCTTAAGAGTATGGCCGGAAGAGAGGCTCCCCCTGAGACCAATGCCGATAAACAACTAGCCATCTACCTCACGAACGAACTAGCAAAGATAGTGCCCGATAATACTATTATAGCTGAAGATGGTGAAACAATAATTGGCGTGAAAAGTAAATCAACCTGGGTAATAGATCCTATTGATGGGACTATCCCATTTATGTACCACATACCGAGCTACATGGTTTCAATATATGAACTGAAGGACAATGCCGTTAAATCAGCATTTGTTTACAATCCTAATAGTGGGGACATTTTTTATAGTGACGGTAATCAATCGTTTTGTAATGATATGTTGATGAAAGTATCAAATCATGATAGCTTGGTAGAAGCTCGTATAGCATTGTCAGGTCATACAATCGAGACTCTCCCACATTTATATTCAACTCTTCGTGAAGCTGGTGCATACATCATACTGCAAGAAGGATTAGTATTTAGAAGCTCACTAGTTGCATGCGGATATATCGACGCCACAATTCAAGTAGGTCTTAAGAAGTTTGAGTCTGGGGCCATATACAGCCTAGTGACTAATGCGGGCGGGATGGTTCTAAGCAGTACGCAAGACGACATCCAATTCTTAGATACATCTCCCAATGTCGTAATATCAAATGCAACTCTTAATAGTAAGCTAGCATCAGTCCTTAGGAAGGTAGTTAAAGAAAACCCATGAAGGCCAATTTAGACAGATCCCTCTCAGTTCAGGTATTTAACGAAGGACAGACATTGTGCCGAGAGTCATATATAGACTGTTCTAATTATCATTTTATGCGACCTATTTTGCGTAGAATTGAAGCAGTCCCATCATCATATTCGCACCGAAGCTTCTATGCCTCAGCTATCGAAGGAGCCCTATCAGACACTCGCCACGATGAGGCTAAGGTTACTATCAGTGGCACCGCAGACTACTCCTGGCTTCTTGTTGACTCACCATTAATTATGAGCCTAGGCAACGCCGGAGTATTAGCTCATATTCAAATAGTTGATGCGTGTCCTACGCCTACATCGTTCAGCATGCTGGCTTCTAATGAATTAGACCAACATACAGTAAGGGATAGTACGCAGAATATAACTCAATTTTTGTCCAATGAGATAGAGAGTGACCTTATTGTAACGGATGCATTTTTGACTCAATTCTCTGATAAAAAAGACCGTTTATCTATTTTAGATCAATGGAGCCGATCGCTAAAGTCAGGAGGATACATCATAACGACAGCTCAAGTAGCAAGAGATCACAGCGTAGAAAAACATAAGGCAGAAAATACATTTATAAATAATACAGTGAAGCTTTATTCGCAAAGTGAATATCCTGAAATTCTTCAGTTAGACAATGAAGAATTTACTGAAAGGATACGCTTGTACGCTAGTTCTAACGCTAGTCGTATCTATGAAAGTGAGGAGGAGATAATAAGTGAAGTTGTTGATGCGGGATTAAAAATAACTCATGTGGTACCAATGAGTATCTACTCCAAGAGTAGCGAAAAAATACTAAGCTATTGCGGGCTTGTTCTTACAAAATGATGCACTCTTTATCTCATTACGATTAATTTGGCAATATGAGACTTGAATACGCAAAAAAATATTTAGACCTTCACTATAACTGTCTCTCTACCGATACTTTTATAATAGAAGCCCAGTTTCCTCATATCATTAACATCATATAGATTGCGCCCATCAAAAATAACAGGTTCCTGAAGCAGCTGCTTCATCCTGGTAAACTCAGGCCTACGAAATTCTGCCCATTCTGTTGCTATAATCAGCGCATTCGCTCCTTCAAGTGCTTCGTATGCGTCGTTTACAAAGTTTAGGGCTTTAAGTTTGCCGAGTTCTTTCTCTGCATTAACATTTGCGACTGGATCATAAGCCGTGATTAAGGCACCGTTCTTGATAAGACCCCGTATTATATCTAAAGAAGCTGCTTCACGAACATCATCAGTATCAGGCTTAAACGATAATCCCCACAATGCAATCTTTTTGCCGCTAACGTTCCCATAGTAGCTAATTACGTCACTAATTAGTTTTTTCTTTTGCATATCGTTAACTGATATAGCTGAATCCAATATCTTAAAGTTATACCCGTGCTCTTCAGACGTACTCTTAAAAGACCTTGCATCTTTTGGTAGACAACCTCCGCCGTAACCTATACCAGAAGATAGGTATCGATTTCCTATTCTTGCATCAGTCGCCATACCCAATCTAACCGAGTCAATATCGGCTCCAGTTAGCTCGCACAAATTAGCGATTTCATTAATAAAAGATAACTTGGTTGCTAAAAACGTATTGGCAGCGTACTTTGTCATTTCTGCAGATTTTTCGCCCATATATATGACCGGGGTATCACGCCCTAAGAACGGCTCGTAGAGCTTAACGAGTAAGCTTCTGGCTTTCCTAGAATCTGTTCCGATGACTACACGATCTGGAAACATGAAGTCGGACACCGCAAACCCTTCCCTTAAGAATTCTGGGTTTGATATAACATCAAACTCTTGGTCAGTTGTATTAGCAATTCTTGATCTAATTTGTTCCGTCGTGCCAACAGGTACAGTGCTTTTATTGATAATAACTGTATATTTTTTTAGAAGGGGTCCTAATTGTTCAGCCACTTGAAATATGTGAGATAAGTCCGTCGACTTATTATCCAAACTAGGGGTGGGAAGAGCTAAAAAGATAATAGAAGTGTCATATACTCCGTCTTCTATACTTTCGGTGAATTTTAATCTACCAATCTCTATATTTCGCTTAAAGATCTCCTCCAGTTGCGGTTCGTAGATTGGTAGCATAGATCTCTGCATATTTTTAACCTTATTTTTATCGTTATCAATGCAGACCACATTATTTCCAACTTCAGCTAAGCAAGTACCGGTTACTAGTCCAACATAGCCAGTACCAATAATCGCTACTTTCATCGTTCAACCTCCAAGTCGCCCTAACTAATAACATATTTAACAATATGTAATAAAATTATATTAAATTTTATATGAAAACAGGGAGTAAGTAATTAATATTATGCTTCTTGTTTTATATAAAAAGTAGGTGTTTAACGCAGAACATAATGGCCAGCCAAAGCTAACTACAGCATTAAAGTCCGTGAAGTCCAGGCGCATTGGATTCGAGCAAATTACGAAAAGGTTCTAAACCGTACTGCTCAGCCAATCTGTGCACCAAAGGTGACCGTAGTGGTCGCCTTTTACCAGTCTCAATGTTAGCTAGTGCCACACGATCAATACCAGCTTCCTCAGCCAGTACTTCTTGGCTCATATGCTTACCCTTACGAAGTTCAGCTATTCTTTTAGCCAAGGAGTTTAAAAATCGGAGTTCTTTGTCGTCATTTGACATCACTCTAATCGTAAGGAGGGTCTTGAAGTAAGCCCATAATCATTTGATTACAATTCAGATGTAGTCTAGTATCCAAAGTAGTCTTATGATTACAATTACAGATATCGATTCAGTAATGCAGGAGCTCAGTCAATCACGACCCATTTTCCACTCCGAAGCTGATTTTCAACATGCACTAGCATGGTTGTTCCACGAACGCTACCCAGATGCGAGAGTTAGGCTAGAGGTTAACCCATATAAAGATGGCCAACGTGCCTACATTGATATTCTGCTCCGCATAGATGGAGTTTTTGTGCCAGTAGAACTGAAGTATAAGACAAGGACCTTTAACGCCTCGTATGGTGACGAGGATTTCCATCTATTGAATCAATCGGCGCACCCGCTTGGACGTTACGATTTTATAAAGGATATTGTTCGGCTAGAGCGTTTCGCTCATATACATCCTGGATCTGCCGGTTTTGCCATATTCCTGTCTAACGATCCAGCCTATTGGCAGGTAGCAAAGCATGCCGGAAAAATCGATGACAAGTTCCGCATTCATGAAGGCTCCACTTTGACTGGCAGCCTCGGCTGGGGATATACGACAGGCGGCACTAGTAGCAAACGTATTAAGACACTAGGCCTACA
>JAJYZG010000005.1 GCA_021800155.1 bacterium | reverse complement strand
TGAGAACTGTCAGATCGGGAATTGTTGTTATTGACGGTAAAGAATACTCCGCCAAGGCTGCATTGCCAGAAGATATGGACAAACTGTTAAACAAGCTCAAACGAACACACTAATTGCGGAAGTCAGGAGTCTGACTAGACTATTTCAGCAATATATTGTTTGATATAATTATTGTAGAAATCTATGGCAGCGAGCCAAAAAACTAAATTACAGTTCATTAAACTTCGTGCTGAGGGCATAAGTCCAGCAGCTTACGCTGCTTAGCTCAAGGCTCAATTAGTCTAATACGAGGCGTTCGGGATTTGGGAACCTTGACCCGTAGCCATATATTGTTCTAGAACCTATGGGTAGGTAATGGAAAAGCGACTACCACCTCTTACGTGAACCATTCAAAAACCTAGTCACTGCTATTGAAGACTATGCTGGTGCGGATGAGAGGATTTGAACCTCCACGGGCATTATGCCCACTAGCTCCTGAAGCTAGCGCGTCTACCATTCCGCCACATCCGCCTATGTTAGCGCTTGCATATAGTAGTATGGTTTGGGTGTAAAACTCAAGGTCGTTTATCAGTTACACCGGCGCGCAGTATTTCCCAGTTCTGGACATTGTTGAAACGGTTGGGGGCGGAATTGATCTCATGGTTGCCTAGTCCATATACCGTGCCGCGAGTAATATATATAAAACGCGGCTGGTAAAGCCCCAGAGCGGGATTGTCTTGTTGCCAAACTGCCAAAAATGGCGCGTACTTAATCACCCTGAGAGCCGGGTTCAAACGGGTACGTCCTTGGTCGAGTGCCGAGTCAGCCGTAGCATTGTTGTATTCAGACAGATTAAGACCGGTAGAACGTGGATCATATTGAGACGAATCCCAATAAACAAATACGTCAGGATCTACGCCAATAGATATGCCCTCAAGCGTTGAATCATAACTATGACTCTGCAGCGTTGCGCTATACGTTTCAGCTGATTCAAATATAGGTTGCAAATTAACTCCTACCGCCCGCCACTGCTTTTTTAGTATGGATACAACCAAATAGTTTTCGGGAGTAGTAGTCGTAACAAGATTAAAGCTTAGCTGCTGGCCGTTCTTATACCTATAACCCCCGCGTCCTCTTATCCAGCCGTCTTGGTTGAGCACTGACTTGGCAAGCGTTAAATCATTTGTAACTTGAGCGTACTTTGACGAATACGCCAGCTGGCCGACAAGTAACGGCTCGGTTACAGGATAAGTCTGGTAGCCCAACCTAGCCATGATAGTTTTCGGGTTTGCAGCAAGCACGAGTGCCCGCCGTAAATTAGCATCACTTAAGATATCCCCCTGGGTTTTAAAGAAAACATAATTACCGGCGGTCAGAATTAAACTATGTATCGTAATACCTTGCGAATGCTTAAGTGCAGGCGGAACAGTATTTAGACCGGCGAGTGCATTTAGTTGAGCGGAAACAAAAGCTTGGATCAGCTGATGCCGGTCGGCATAAGCATGAACTATAAATTCATTAAGCTTTGGTTTACCTAATACATAGTTGCCGAAAGGCAATAAGGCTATTTGCTCAGCGGCATTTTGTGGCGTATTGCCGCTTACTTCAATGCCATTCCAGGCAAACGGGCCTGCTCCAATTGGATTTAGGGTATTAAAGTTAGCTGAACGCAAATTGGCCGGATTGATCCCGCCTAAAATATGTTTTGGGATGATGCCAAGCGTGAGTTCATAAGGAAAAGAAGCCAACGGGTTAGGCAACTTGAAGCGAACCGTCAAAGAATTAACGGCTGTTGCTGTTATTCCTTGCCAACTAGAGTATAGCGGAGACTGTGCAGCGGGATTCTGGATTGTATCAATCGTAAAGACAACATCAGCGGCAGTCAACGGCTGTCCATCCTGCCAGGTTAATCCGGGCTTGAGGACTACCGTGTATAAGGTCCCGGCTGGATCAACACTATAGCCGCTAGCCAAACAGTTAACAAGTTGGTTATTGTTGTTATAGCTTAACAGTCCGGCGAAGATTAGCTGAGACAGGCTGGTATCAACCAGGCTAGTAGCATATATCGGGTTAACATTGGTGAGCGTACCTAAAATACCCTCGTTATAGATGCCACCCGGCACCGGCTCGATGCTTTGGTAATAAGTGAATAAAGACGTCATTTGCCAAAGTGTTATAAAACTAAGCAGCAACATCAATATCAACCATGACCCCACAAATCGCCTAAACGGCTTTAATCTAAACCTATCAAACCGCCCAAAGATATGCTTTTCAATCGAGAATCCGGCTTTTTTAGTCAGAATAACGACAGTTTGTTTGCGCCGGCGGCAGATCTTACGCACGTGTTGGCTGATCATAGTGATCAATATAAGTCAGGTTTAGCCGATCGCGCCAAAAAGAAGACTTAACGAAAATATTACAGCCAGTACTATAGTCAGCTGAAATATGGTTTTTTCAGTGCCACGGCGCGTCGTATTAACGTCGCCGGCTCCGCCAAGCCCAGCTCCAAGTGAGGCCCCACGTGTTTGAACTAATATCAGCAGAACCATTAAAACCATGGATCCGAAAGCGATGTAGTCATAGATACTCATATACTAACTCAAGGTTTTTTCTCGATAATTGCGCTTACTAAATAGTTTACCAGGCCAATTACCATACCGGCAAATACCGCTGCCAAAAAGTTAGTAATATGCAGCCTCGTGTACAGCCGGCTGGCAATATATACGGTTAAACCATTAATGATGACCATGAAAATTCCAAGTGTCAGCACAATTGCCGGTAAAGATAGAATGACCAGAATCGGTTTAATAATCGAGTTTATCAGCGCCAGGATTAGGCCGGCAACGACAATGGCGTAGAGGCTAGAGTAGCTGATGCTGGTCGATAAAATGCCGGCCGCAATCCACAGCCCCAGACTGGACACGAGCCAACGTATTAATAGGCGTGTTAGAGGCGTTGTTCTCACGAAGGTTAATTGTAGGTTAGCTAAAGGTATACTGGCAAGGGAAAGCTTAAATTTTTGTTGCCATTTTCGGTAATTAATACATCATCTTCTATCCTGACACCTATACCCTCTTTGGGTAGGTATATCCCGGGCTCGACTGCGAGAACATAGCCTGGCTGGATTGGCTGACTGTAATCGCCGGCATCGTGTGGGTTTAATCCTAAAAAGTGGGATGTGGCATGCGGGAAGTAACGACGAATGTTGTCTTTTTTAAGATTATCTATCACGCCAAGCTGTTTGAGTTTAGCTCCGATAAAACGTTCCATCTTGTTCTCATAAGTACGAAAACTAACACCTGGCTTGAGTAAGCTAAGAGCATAAGAGTGTGCTTCTTTGACAGCCAAAACGACATCTTTTTGGCGTTTAGTTGGTGTGGTTACCGCAAGAGTCCTGGTAATGTCTGCAGCATATCCGCAAACGTTCGCGCCTACGTCGACGACAAAGAGATCATCAGGCGACTGAGCACCGTTATTGTCCAGATAATGTAGCGTGCAAGCTCGCTGACCCGAGGCAATTATCGGCTCAAAGGCATGCCCAAGAGCACCGCGTCGCCTGAAACCGCGAGTAATGTCAGCTTCGATTTCGTATTCATAATGATAGATCGCACGCGGTTGTTTTAGCACTTCTTTTAATGTAGTTACGGTAATATCGATGGCCGCCTGAATCGCTATTAGTTCTTCCGGTTGTTTTATCATCCTTAGCCTGGCTAGATCACGTCGGATATCTAATATTTCCAGGTCGGGAGTATGGCGGATTAACCGGTCGGTAAAGCGGGCGCGCGCTGGGTTCGAGTACATGCCATAAGCTTCTATATAGGCACCTGCTGGAGCCAAGCTCGCAAGACGTTTATTTTTGCTGATTATGCCGTCTAAGCGTTTCCAGCCACTAGCTTCATTCAGCACCTCTTTTATACCCGAAACCGCGCTTAATGCAGAATAGTCGATTTGGCCATCAAGTATCACCCGACCGCCTTCTCGCAAGGGTGCGATTAGAAATTCACGCGAGCGATCAATTACCAGAACTATGTCAGGGATTGTGATACCGGTGAGATACCAAAAGTTAGCATCCTGTGCAAACGGGTAAGCACTGTCAGCACCGCGCTGAACCAATCCGTTAGCCGTAATAGCTACCGCCAAATCTGACGGCAAACATGCTAACAGACGCTGTCTATTGCTGCTAAAAAATTCAGTCTTAAAATTAGGGAATTTAACCATCGCCTTGATAGTAGCTTAGCAGATTAGCCCAACAGTTTCCGCAAACTTACGGTTTTCGATTTACCAATTACTTCTGTCAACTCGTTATCTCCGGCACTGATTACACCTTTAACCGAACCGAATTTTTTAATTAACTTCTTAGCTGTAGCCGGACCAATGCCGGGTATAGATTCAAGTGTTGAGCCGCTCACCCTTTTAGTCTTGAGAGTGGAATGATAACTGACCGCAAAACGATGGCTTTCATCTCGTACTCTTTGTAAAAGTTTGACCACGTTACTGCTTTTGGGCAGAGTAACTAAAATAAAGTTATCCGACTGCATTGCATGCCCGTGAAGCGTATGTATTAAATTAAAGTTCAGGTTAACATGGCTTCTTGCAATATCTATTACGATTTGCTCTTCTCGCTTCGCGAGACCAATGAAAGGTATTGCATTTGCCTTTGACGTCTCTTCACATGCCGAGATAGCGGCATCCAGCTGACCCTTGCCACCATCAATCAGCACTAAGTCAGGAATACCCCAATCCTTCAAATGTTTCTCTTTAAAACGACGTTTTATGGTTTCATGCATATTTAAAAAATCATTGTTGATGTCTTTGGCTGTCTTGAATTTACGGTAACTAGTCTTGTGGCTAACACCATTAGTAAATACCACCATGCTAGCGACAACATCTGTTCCGGACATATGCGAAATATCATAACCCTCGATACGATGCGGATACGCCGGCAAGCTTAACAATTGGGCTAATTCACTTAAAGCCTGATCCTTGGATATATCTATAAACTCTTTGTCGCTAAACACAATCTGCTGGGACAGGCGCTTGAGACTCATTAGCTGGTCTCGCAAGCGCGCAGCTTGTTCAAAATCTTGAGCTTTGGCTGCACGTTTCATGTTCCGTTCAAGCTCGCGTACGATAGCCACCCGCTGCCCGCTAATATATGCCATCAAACGACGCAAATTCGCCCGATAGTCTTCTAGGGTCGTGTGTCCGTCTTCGAGGCCAGGATCTAGCCCGAGGTGGTAATACAAACTAGAGCGTTTAGCATGACGCGGGCGTTTAGTGGCAAAAGGGAAAACCCGCCTTAACAACCGTAAAGCCTGTCGTACCGCAGTTACTGATGTATAGGGTCCAAAGTAACACGCGCCGTCATCTAACGGCCTACGGGTGAAACTGACAGTCGGATAATCGCTGTCAATGTCAATCCGGACGTAGACCAAAGCCTTATCATCTCGCAATAGAATGTTATATTTTGGCAAATGGCGACGGATTAGTTCGGCCTCTAAAAACAAAGCGTCGAGTTCACTGTCCACTTCCATCCATTGAATATCCGCAATTTCTCGCACTAGGGCATCAGTCTTCGGATCCCGGTAACGGCTCTTTTGGAAGTATTGACGAACTCGATTGCGTAATCTTGCTGCCTTCCCGATATAGATAATTTCGTTGTTTTTATTGCGGTAGAAATAAACCCCTGGCACTAAAGGCAATTGTGCCAGCTGGTGCTTTATTTTCTTATTTGTATCAATCACGATTCTTCTCTTCCTGCATCGGCTCTATCGATTTAGATCGTTCATGGCATAGGCAATACGTTGCCCATTGTAATTGACGATGTCGCCGTTTGGATCAATGATGCCGTTATCTTTGATTACAAAATTGCCTAGTGCTTGAACCAGTTTTTTTCTCGGTTGATCAAGGTTATGTTGTCCGACTTCAGTCCAATAGATGTTTTGGCAAGCTGCATGTGTCGCGACACTTCCCGCCGCAACAGATGTTGCTGTAAAACCGATCCAATCGCGGCCGGATTCATCCTGCCAAAGCGGGCTATGCACCACCTCACGGACCTGAACATAGTTTACGGCATTGCTAAAATAATTGGTCAGGTCTAAATTACCGCCAGCATAGAGATACGGCGAATGATAAAGCGGGGTTCCGACAGCGAGCTCAAAGTCACCATTAGCGATCGGTGCCTTGTGATGTAGCTCCCAGCCCAGGAGTTTTAAGCATACCTTTTGATTGTAAGTGGACTGGCGACGGTCAAGCTTGTAGCCTTCATACATATTGGCAGCTAATGCGGAAAGTCCTCCCGTGGCTAATGCCAAACTAAAGACAATGCTTACCAGTTTATTCCGGCGCACCCAATTAGCTGCGCGACGGTCAAAGTGCGTTAAGCCACCACCAATTTCCTCACTCATAACAATATGTATATTATATCTTATATGTAGTGATTTAGCAAGATTCAGTATTCTATCACCACCTTTGCAACATAAAAGGTAGGCGTCCTAGACTGTAGTTACTAACAATAATTACAAGGAAAAGAGCCTGCCTATGGCTTATTCTATCAACCCTAATCTACCTAAAGCGAGAGCTTTAGCTATGAAGCTATTAATGGAGGGTTTATCCGTCCTAGTAGTAGCCAATAAATGTGGTGTAAACAGAACCACTATCTATAGATGGAAGACTAAATGGAGCAAGCTGAACGAGAATGTGCAGTTCGACAATCCTAATCGACCCAGTCGTACATATAGTCAAGCAAACCATCTACTTAGGTGTACTTGGCGGATACCTACACTTAGCTCTAGGCCACGAGTCAGTACTAGGGATATTAGTTCAGAAATTGTTGAGCGTAAACTAGAACTCAGACGGACACTCAAACGTTGTGGTGAGATAATTTGATGGCATCTAGTTCATCTAGATGGTATAAGGATGGGCGTCAATAGTGTCCGTAGAATCTTAAAAAGTCATTATGAGATTAATGGCAGAAAGACGCGGGTTAGGCCAGACAATGCAAAGAGACCAGTTGTGACTTTGAGAGCAGGCTAAAGGCACAGTTTATCCTAACCAGACATTCTAGATTACACAGGCCTAACGACAATGCTCACATTGAAAGGTTCAATAGAACTATCCAAGATCAATGCTTAGGTAGATATATTACCTACCAGACCAAAACAACGGAACTACAAACTTAACTAGATAAGTACCTAGAGATCTACAACACAAAACGAGTGCACTTAAGTTTGCATTACAGGACACCACTTGAATGTTGCAAAGCTCTTGAGGGGTATACGGATTCAACGTACCAGTAGGTATATGATAGCGCCGATAAGTGCAGCAATTGTGGCACCTAGAATGATATTATTAACAAGGTACTTGGTTTGGTTAATTATTTTAGGCTCTGGTTTATCATGAGCAAGAGTAAGCTTGGCGCGCTTCCTCATCCGTTTAGCTAGATTAGGGTTAACCGGCTCAGGGCTTGCTGCCAGCATTTTATCGAACAAAGATCCATTGGACCCATCACTGTTGCCTCGATCTCTTAGCAACGGATCGCGCTCATAGTCAATTTGGCGCTCCAGTATCTCGCGGCGCAGAAGCGGCTGAAGCTCACGTCCTTCTAAATAAGCACCCACTAAACGTCTCAGAGCCCCTTCACCAAACAAGTTATTGTCAAACATATGCCTCAGCGAGGCTCCTTCGACTTTAATTCTCTCACTAATTTCAAGCAACTCGGCTCGGTGCATGGTTTTGGCTTGCTTCATACTATTCTCCGGAGAGTGCTTTGAAGTGGTTCTTTCTTGTTTCACCACAACTTTGCCAATATGTTCAGCGCGCTCAGGTTTTTTCAGACCCAAACGGCTTTCCTGGCGGCCTGGTTGAGTGCGCTCCTTTAAAGCCGATGGGTTAACGGACGCAAATTTTTCTAAACTAAGCTTTTGAAGGGCGTTTTCCTGGCTCGTTAAATTTGATTCCATTTGCTCGATCTTACGGATGGCACGCGCTTGTTTGCGTCCTACTACTTCACTGTTATTGTGTACTCTGGAGGGGTGGTTTATTACTAGCTTAGCCAGCTCGGATGCAAATGATGGTGTCTGGTTCAATTTTCGTTCCACTACTTTTGTGCCCTGCTGGGTTCCTTCCGGCTGAGCAGATCCGACTGGCTTAGTGAGCTCGGATACAAATGATGGTGTCTGGTTCAATTTTCGTTCCACTACTTTTGTGCCCTGCTGGGTTCCTTCCGGCTGAGCAGATCCGACTGGCTTAGTTAGAAATGGCTGGGGCAAAACTTCCGGAATGATGTGATCCTGTGGTGCATTAACCTCTTGGTTTAGGGGTTCCTTGGGACTTTCAAGCCCATGATTGATGATCGTTGACTTAAAGGCAGTCTCAGTTTCAACTCGTTTTTTGACTAACTCTAAAAAATTAATTACCGGCTCTTGAGGAGAGCCCGCAGTAACAGGATACTCCAGATGCTCTTGCGCTATCCGTTGGTTAATATCCGCAGTTTGCTCTTCGTTCAGCTGAAGCTCCTCGCTTTCCAGTTGAGGTACGTTTTTATCAGTCTCAGCCACATCAAGAGAGATAGCATTATCAACCTCATCGTCAGTATTAACTTTATCACGACGTCCAAGCAGTGTATCGGCAATGTTCTGACCGACCGTCTCTTTATCTTTTGTCGGATACTTAAGCAATTCGCCGAGGGACGGCAATGAGCGCTTTTTGCGATCAGTTGCCTGCTCATCGTCTTCATCATCGTCTTCCTCTGGCAACAGCAAAAAGGGAGTTTCTTCCATGGAAATTTCACATTACAGGGCGACTTAAAGTATACGCTTATATCTTTATCAGGCGCAATTGCTGAAGTTTTAGACTTTAGTTGATGATTCTTCGGTACTATCAGTGGATGTTTCATCCCCGGCTGTCTCTTGTGTAGCCTCTTCCGTTTCTTCAGCTTGGACTGCTTCTTCAGCTGTCCCACCGGCCGTCTCATTGGCCGCAGCTAGGGCACTCGGTTCGTAGACAGTTGCAATCGCATGGTTAGCTTCAGTCTTGATAACTACATTTGGCGGAACTATTAGATCCTCGACTGATACCTGATCGCCGATTTCTACTAGTAGGCTGGCATCGTAGTAAATAACATCTGGCAGATCTTTCGGTAAAGCTTCAATTTCAACAGCTTCTAGATTGTTGAGAACAATCAGACCAGCCTTTTCGGCGGGTGTCACCTCATCTCCATCAGCGTAGCGCGGTTCTACGGGTACTTCAGCTTCAACCCTCTGGTCAGCAGCTACAGCATTAAATACTACGTGATTAAGGGTGTTCTTGCGCGGTTCGAATTCGACTGTCTTGATCATAGCAGTGTACGTTTTACCATCAGCCGTTAGGCTTACGGGGTGATGCTTACCGGCTAAATGATAGACCCGTAACAAACTTAAGCTATCGCCTTCAACAACAATTGATGGACGGCCATGATCATGAATCACGGCTGGTATTTTACCCGCCTTGCGCAGGTGCTTAACCGCCTTGCCGGTTATGCTTCGCGGTTCAAGCGTCAGTTTGATTACATCTTGGGCCATAGCTCACAATCCTGGTTTCGCGCTCTTAATTAACCTTGCTTTATTTTAAGTGTAGCAGAATTCTTTAAGATCTGCCTTAAAAATGCGCCGGTGTAGCTTTGAGGTGATTTAGCAATCTCTTCCGGCGTGCCGCTGGCAACGATTGTTCCGCCCGCATCGCCTCCTTCTGGCCCCATATCTATTATGTAATCGGCGTTCTTAATGACGTCCAGATTGTGCTCGATTACGATCATACTGTTACCGTTATCGACAAGCGCATGAAGCATGTCTAGCAGTTTCTCGACGTCGGCCATATGCAAACCGGTAGTTGGTTCGTCAAGTATATAAAGTGTGCGCCCAGTGGACCTCCGGCTGAGCTCGCTGGCTAATTTGATCCTTTGGGCTTCACCACCACTTAAAGTTGTAGCGGGCTGACCAAGACCGATATATCCTAATCCGACGTCAACAAGTGTTTGTAGTTTGCGGCTAATAGAGGGGATGTTGGTAAAAAAATCGAGAGCTTGTTCTGTAGTCATTGCAAGCACATCAGCAATATTTTTCCCCTTGTAATGGACCTCAAGCGCCTCGCGGTTATAGCGCTTGCCTTTACATACCTCACAGGGCACATAAACGTCTGGTAAAAAATGCATTTCAATTTTAATAATTCCGTCCCCACGGCAGTTTTCGCAGCGGCCACCGCGAACATTAAAACTAAACCTTCCGGCTGAATAGCCTCTAATCTTGGCTTCGGGGAGGCTGGCGAATAACTCGCGGATTGGTGTGAACAAACCGGTATAGGTTGCTGGATTGGACCTGGGAGTGCGTCCAATTGGACTTTGGTCGATAATAATCGCCTTATCCAGTTGTTTGATCCCTTCTATGTCATCATGCCTACCGGGAACGGTACCCGCACGGTTCAAGCGCGCCAGTAGCTCTTTAGCTAAAATGTCGTTTATTAGGCTACTTTTACCGCTGCCGCTGACACCGCTAACCACTACTAACTCACCCAAAGGTATATTGACGTCTATATTCTTAAGGTTGTTTTCTCTGGCTCCCCTAATTACCAGTGAGCTGCCATTACCACGTCGACGCCGCTTCGGCGTCGCAATGAACCGTTTGCCTGAAAGATATGAGACCGTCAGACTATCCTTATTGTGTTGTACCGACTCAAGTGTGCCAGCGGCCACAACTTTACCGCCGTGTATTCCGGCGCCTGGACCGATATCTATCAGCCAGTCAGCCGATCTAATGGTTTCCTCGTCGTGCTCAACTACTATAACCGTATTATCCAGATCACGTAGGCGTTTTAAGGTCTCAACCAGGCGGGCATTGTCCCGCTGATGTAAGCCAATACTGGGTTCATCAAGCACGTATAAAACCCCGGTCAACCCGGAACCGATCTGCGTAGCTAAACGGATCCGCTGGGCTTCACCGCCGCTTAAAGTAGTTGCACTCCTTAATAGGGTTAGGTAGTCCAGACCAACATCGATCAGAAACTGTAATCTGGCGGTAATTTCTTTGACGATCATGCGGGCAATCTGTGTCTCTGTATCAGACAGTTTCAGGTTACTAATCCAGTTAATAGCACCATTAATTGATAGCTGGCAGACATCCATAATCGATGTCCCGTTTACTGTAATTGCCAAAACTTCCGGCTTAAGTCTTAAGCCGCCGCACTTATAACATGGTCGTTCAAGCATAAAACGTTCAATATCGCGGCGGATAAAATCACTGTCGGTTTCGCGGTGGCGGCGTTCTAAATTGGGAATGACTCCTTCATAGGTTGTTTCAAAACTTCGTCCTTGAGAAAGATGGACCCTGTATGTCTCGTCACCTGTTCCATAAAGAACAAGCTTTAGTTGCATCTCGCTTAACTCTGAAGTCGGAACGTGGAGTGAAAAGTGGTGCCGTTCAGCAACCGCTACCAGCTTCTTCATGTACCAGTTGTCGACATTAATTCGGTTGTACGGGCGGATTGCTCCCTCAGCAATTGTCAACCGACCGTTAGGAATAACTAAGTCGGGGTCAACTTCAAGTCTTGATCCGATACCAGTACAGACCGGACAAGCCCCGTGCGGACTATTAAAACTAAACGTCCGCGGTTCAAGCTCTGGAATAGCAACTTCGGGGTGGTTTGGACAAGCATACTTTAAAGAATAAGTTTTAAGCTTATTGGTATCAGCGTTAAGCACATAAGCATTGCCATCTGTTAAATCAAGCGCCTGCTCAACGCTTTGAACCAGTCGAACTCGGCTCTCGGGATCGTTTACTAGACGATCGACAACGATTTCGATCTTATGCCTAACGTTTTTATCTAGTATTGGAAATTCGTCAAGCGCATAGACGACTCCATCAACCCGAGCACGTGCAAAACCGGCTCGGCTGTACTGCTCGGGAATGTGCTCGAATGCTCCCTTCTTGTCCATCACTACTGGAGCCAGTATGATAATCCGGTTACCTTTGAAATCTGTTTCAATCTGTTTGAGTATGCCCTCAATGCTTCGGCGTTCAACTACTACACCGTCAATCGGGCAGTGAGGCACCCCGATACGGGCGTACAGCAAACGTAAATAATCATATATTTCGGTAACTGTAGCTACTGTTGATCGGGGGTTGCGACTGGTGGATTTCTGGTCAATCGAAATAGCGGGGCTCAAGCCATCGATCTGGTCGACGTCAGGTTTTTCCATTAAACCCAGAAACTGTCGGGCGTAAGAGCTCAAGCTTTCCACATAACGCCTCTGACCCTCGGCATAAATCGTGTCAAAGGCCAACGAGCTTTTGCCAGAACCGGACAAACCGGTAATCACCACCAGCTTATTTCTGGGAATTGATAGGTTAATATTTTTCAGGTTGTGCTCACGCGCTCCCCGTACCGTAATTTCATCGGCCATTCAATAACCTTTAGTTAAACTATGTAATTATACCGGAAAATTACTATTCTTACCACTGTTATTCTGTAAAATCGGGCAGGGTCAAGCCAAAAAACACGAATACAGGATCTTGACCTTCGCACAATTTAGTTGTATGTTATTGACTAATTGACCCAGGAATTAAGGAGTTATGTACAATCTAATTAATTTAGGTCTGGTTATTGGTACGATTATCGGGTTTCCACTGTGGTGTGGGTTGGTGTTAGCGTTGTTTACTGCTTTAGCCTATCGCCATAGCCGACGCCTCAGAAACGAAACCATCCGGTTAGTCGCCAATGTTGCACTTTTACTGAAACGTCCCCTGCTAAGCAATATCACTGGGAATCAAGGATTCCCCATACAACTTGAGATCTTCGAGCAGAACTTGACTACGCGGATCCAGATGTTGTTCTTTAAGTTCCGTAACTTGTTTAAAATACACCGCTAGGGTACTTGTTTCGCCGCCTTTGAACAATCGGCGTTTTAAATACTCTGCCCAACCTTGGTATTCTTTAGCTGTTAGACCGCCCCGATAATTACGCGCAAGATACAGGCTGGCAAGCTGCTTAAGTCTAGGATCCCTCACTTTGCCCCTAAACAATCTGATGGCTTGCGGTGACTCCGATAAGTGTAGTTGGTGTAACAAAGTACGATCATAATCTGAATAAAAGCCATGGTACAGTTGAGCATCGGGCGGAACGTGACGACTGGACTGCCGCTCTTCTTGCTCAACGTTTAAAATATTAACTGCGTCGATCAAAGAATGCGCGAACTTATTGACTCCCTTAGCTAGGATTTTTGCGTTTTCTCTAACTTCTGTCATATCTAATTGCAGCTGCTCAAGATCAGACGTTTCATTAAGTACTGACAATGGAGCCACCGCCGGGCAGCGATTCAAACGCAAAGTTTTGATTGGTAATCTTGGAGTGTCAACGCTGCGCATAGTGGTGTAACGCCATGCATCAGCCAGCTCTTGCCCGTTTTTATTAATCCATTGGGTAGGATCATGGCGTAGATCATAGACTAAAACACAGTTCGGGGACGGATGGTCTGTCACCTTAATGACGACGGTGGTGTGCAATTGTGCCGACGGATAGTGTGACGATGTATATATAAACGGCGATGGAGCATTAACTAGTTTGGCAGCGTGATCCTTAAGCCGGAGCCGAAAGAGATAGTTATATAGTTTAGGCTGTCTCGCTTTAACTAATTTAGCAAAGTCGATTGTAGCCAAAACATCAGCCAACGCATCATGGGCATTAGCATGCGGCAAGTTATTGGCGGCCGTTAAGTGCTCCAAGCGATTAATATTACTGCCATTTTTATCATTAGTCGGCCAGTTGATACCGGCAGGCCGCAAAGCTCTGGTCATCCTGGCCATATCAAGCATGTCCCACCGCGATACGTTATTTAGGTAGCTCCAGGCAAAAGGATCATACAAATTACGATAGTTTAAAAAACGCATAAATTCATCGTCAAAACGTATATTATTAAAACCCACGAAAACCGTACCCGGCAGAACAGCCTCGCCGTAAAATTCTTGCAGAAACTCTGCTTCACTTAATCCCTCAGACAAAGTTTGCTGCGGTGTAATACCGTGAATCAGAACTGCTGAAGGATCAGGCAGCACGTCTTCATTTAGCTTAATCAGACGGTTAATCGGTTCCCCGAGCGGATTAAGATCACGATCCGTACGCTGTCCGGCAAACTGCATTATCCTGTCAGAATCAGGATGAAGACCTGATGTTTCTAGATCATAGAAGAATAAGCTTATCTTGCTCATCTAAAAAGTAATCTCACCCTTGCCGCCCAGATCAATTGTATTCCCCGGCTTAATGCCTGCCTTTATCAGGGCATGGATAACACCACGTTTTTTTAAGATATCCAGCAAGCGGGCGACTGCCTGATCATTATTAAAATCAGTCTTAAGCGCAAAACGTTCAATATCGCGTCCTTCAACCAGGTAACGGTCGCCGGCGCGCTTGATCTTCCATCCGCCAGAACTATCTGGCAAACTATAGCGAAAGACAACTTTAGCTTTCCGGCGGTGTCGTTTGCTCGCCTCCTTATCCTTGGCAGCTTTAGCCGCCAAAACAAGCTCTTTAAGGCCCAGACCGCTTTTGGCTGAAATAAGTAAAATCGGGGTATTTTTAGGCTCCACAGTTGTTGTTAGAGACTTAACGAGGGCAGCTTTAGCAGTATTATTTAACCCTTCGGACTTATTGATGGCGATAACTTCCGGCTGCTTTGCTAAAACCGGACTATAAGCTGAAAGTTCATTACGAATAATTGAATAGGCCTTAACTACGTCATCGTTATAGGCATCAATCAGATGGACAATAACTGATGTCCGCTCAATATGGCGCAAAAAATCGTGGCCCAGACCCTTGCCTTCGGCTGCCCCCTCAATTAGGCCAGGAATATCAGCAAATAACAGACTTGTTTGCGCATCAATGTCTACGACGCCCACCGATGGCTCTAATGTGGTAAAAGGATAGTTGGCAACTTTAGGGCGAGCATTGGATAGAGCCCTTAACAGAGTAGACTTGCCGGCATTCGGCAAACCAACCAGACCAATGTCTGCCAGCAGTTTAAGCTCCAACTTCAGCTCCAGGCTGTCGCCCGGTTCGCCCTTTTCGGCAAAATTCGGACTTTGGCGGCGAGAGCTTACAAAGTGAGCGTTACCAAAACCGCCTTTACCACCATGAGCTACGATTACGCTTTGACCGTCACTGATGAAGTCGGCAAGCAACTGACCCGCATTATCTTTAACCTCAGTTCCGATCGGAACATAAATCACTAAATCATGGCCGCTTTTACCATGTTTCTTTTTATTACCACCCGGCGATCCGGCTTCAGCTTTAACTAGCTTATTGATCCGGAAATTAGCAAGACTGTTGGTACTATTGCTGGCCAATGCGATGATATTGCCGCCGTTACCACCGTCACCGCCGTCAGGACCACCACGGGAAACAAATTTTTCGCGCCTAAAGCTCACCCGGCCGTCGCCACCCTTACCGGCAATTACCGTTATGCTGGCTTGGTCTACGAAATTCATCAGCTATCCTTCTTCTATTAGTTGTAATAACCAGCCTTGCCCGAAGCTAGATCCATCAATAAATGTACAGCATGCCGGCGCTTGGCACGACCCTGGTATCGGCAACGAATGGCTCCCAGTAATAATCCATCTCGCTAATTGTAATCGTACCATTAGGGTGTACAGCTGTCACATAAGCCACGTGCCCATAACCGTACGTTGACATCACTACCGCTGCGCCAACCTGAGGCGTAGTACCAACCGGCAAACCGAAGCGTTCAGCATTAATACCCCAGGTGTCAGCGTTGCCGAGATCAGTCGGTAGCGGATCGCCGGCGGCGGCTCTGAGTTTGGCTACCCACCAGGTACACTGACCCGGATCGTAGCCGTTAAAGCCGTATATCGCCTGATAACCCCAGCCATAGGTTGCACTATAAGCAGCCTGAGTCGCACTTGGGGGTGTGCCGTTCGGAATAATAATTCTCTCACCTGGGTAAATACCTTTTATTTCGGCATCATTATAGGCGATAATGAGAGACTCACTCGCGTTATATTGCTCTGCCAGCGAAGCCGGCGTATCACCTGGTTTAACAGTGTAAACAATGCCAGTGATCGGGGGTATAAGCAGTTTGACCCCCGAGGTCACATCATTGCCTATAATATTATTCGACCAAAGTATACTATCCGTCGAAATGTTGAACTTCTGAGCAATCGAGGTCACGGTATCGCCAGGTTGAACAATATATACTTTGATGTCTTTATTGGATACATAGTGAGTAGCCACAATTTGCGGTTTAGAAATCACGCTATTATTAACAGGAGGCACTGATAATAAGGCGTTTTCGCTGTCCGCCTGATTGCTGATAGCGGTTGCTTCCGGAAGGTTATCCATTCTAGCTACGGTCAATGCGATATTGGCCGAAGCAAGTTGATCTAGTGGATTAATCACATTGCTGGACGTGTCAACGACCGGTGTGACACTCAAACTCTGAGCCTGGCTGTGCGGAGAGGTCATTATGAAAAAAATGACTGACGCTAAAATAAAAAGGTTAACCCCGACCAATCCGGTTCTCATAAGCTTACGCCGGCTAAAATTAACCTTAATCAGCTTGTGTAACCACTTACGTCGGCTTTTGTTAAGTAAAAACGTACTGAGCTCAGGGCTGTGAGAAATAGTCCTAAAAATGGCCAACTTCTCCTTCGTATACACCACCTTAGGCATCATTAATATAAGTTTCCCCGTGTGGCGACAGATTTATTTTACCAAAAGCAACGTCTATGATCTAGCGAAGCTCAAAGTCTCATGGTTGTGAGCAGAGCTTATGGCAATACTGGGCGACATCAGCGTTATGTTGGGCGAGAGTTTGTTCAAAGTAGGTTGTACCATTGTCGCCAGTTACGAAATACAGCCAATTAGTTGGTGCCGGGTGCGCTATTGCACTTAAGGCCACTTGACTGATCGTACCAATCGGTGTTGGCGGCAGACCGATATGTATGAGGGTGTTGTATGGGGAATTATAGGTAAGAGAGGGCGGTTGGCCGGCAGCAATCGCACCAAAATTCGCGGTAACATCTGAGCCTAGAGGCGTACCTTGTTTGAGCCGGGTTAGAAACACTTGTGCCACTTGCGTCATATCTGCTGGTTGACTCACTTCTTGCTGAATAATTGAGGCGAGGGTTATTGCTTGGTAAACACTTAAACCCTCAGCAGCAAAAGCTAACTTTAGTGCGGGTGTAATATGCTGCCCCATTTCGATCAGGGATTCACGCACAATTTGCTCAGGTGGAGTAGTTGCGGTCTTATCGAAAGAATTAGGGTAAAGTAAGCCTTCGAGCGTATTAACCGAAGCCGGTTTATCGGCGATTATGGGTAAATCGACATAATTAGACGGGTTAAGTGCACTATCAACGCTGTTAGGAGTAAAACCGGCGTTAATCAAGCTGGCTTTAATTTGCGCTATGGTTTTCCCGGGTAGTATCGTGACTATCCCTTCGGCCACATGACCAGAAGCAATGATTGAAGCAATCTGTTGTACAGAATAGCTCGGAGAAAGCGCAAAGCTACCAGCTTCTAACTTGCTTCCAAGGTTTTGGCTATGCACATACCAGTCGAAAACCCACCCTGAGCGAATCAATCCCCGACTAGCTAGTTGATCGCCTATCTGGGTAATCGTATCCCCGTTTGGTACGGTAAAAATAACTGATTTCGGATTATTGCTCACCGGTACCAAATTAGCAAAATAATATTGTCTGATACCTACAATTAACCCGATCAGTAAAACTATGGCAGCTCCACCAATGATCCAAAGTCGGCGAGGGATGGGATGGTGATGTTTTGTCTGCATATTTAAGATTTACCTCTACGATGTTCGCTTAGAAAATCCTCAAGTATATAGACAGCACTTAAACTGTCGATGTCTGACTTAGAGAATGGACGGCCTTTAGCTTTTAGCTCTGCCTCGGCCTTGATAGAAGTCGCTGCCTCATCCTGTAATTTTATCTGCACGGGAAGAGTTCGTCTCAATTGATCAACTAGATCCAGCGTGAAAGCCGTTTGCGCAGTTTTGTTGCCATGAAGCGAGCGGGGGCAACCGGCTACCATAAAAGCCACGTTTTCTTCTGCTATAAGACGCTTAAGCGCATCAACTAGGTTATGGTCATTGTTAAGAACAGTTAGAGGAGCAGGTATACCAAAAGGCCAGTAGGCTTTGGCTACTCCTATGCGCACTTTCCCTATATCTAGTCCCAGTATGGACGTACTTGCTTGGGTCATTTATATTACTTACCCAGTTTAGCGATATTGATGGCTATTTTTGATTGATTACTTGGTATAGAACTCACCCAGAATGGGCTTAGGCGAATTGAAACTGACGTAACGTCTGGGTTTTGCTTAATCAAGGCGACTGCTTCTGCCGGTGATTTACCCGCGATCGATTTCCTAATCTGTTTTAGAGATATATTAGGGCCAACCTCGGTAATAGTGCTTAAGGTTATTTGGTCGGTATTGGCATTGGTGTTAATCTGCTTAAAATCGTTTTGGTGAATGCCGTAGGATATGATGTTCTGGTTTCTGCTGGTCTGACTATGCACGAAAGTTGCGACTGCCGACTTTAGGTCGGATTGCTTCGCCCCATACATCGTATAGGTAATGGTTTCGGTCACTGTTACCGAAGTTGCCTGATCACCTACATTCGGACTGGTGGCTATTTGCGGGCTGGAGCTAGTAAAGGTTGCGTTAATTGGATAATACCCGTCACCTACCAGTTGACTGGCTAGACTCTGCTGAGCGGCGCTACTGTTGTTTGTATTGATCTTCGCAGTCGCGGTTGTAATGTCAGCTTGAGCAACCACTGGAACGATATTGTCCGTGCCGCCAGCAGCTGATCCCTCGGCCTGGACACTGGTATTATTAGCAACCGCAAAGCTGGTCTGACCGTTAGTGTTATAGGCTGAGCCGGGCGATTGGGCGGTGATTGGTATATTGTTGCTACCAGTTGAGGCGTCAGTGCCTTCCCAATAGCACCGGCCTTTATAGGTGGTTAGTAACGGTGGTGACGAAAAAGTAGTATCATCGGTGGTTGAATAATTATATTGGCCTTGAGTCAAAGTTGTACCGCTTAAGACGTCAGGAGGGGGTACGGTGGGATAAGCGCTGCATGGTACAAGCATTACTACAGTACCGGTCGCGGTGTTGCCTAAATTCTGGTGTCCGGTCGTTGGCACGGTGGCGGTAAAGGTTTTTTGCTCAGTTACAGCTTTAGCCGGTAGGTCGCCGTTAGAGAAGTTAGCCGACTGGGCGGTGGTATCTAGCGTCAAGGGTAAATTAACGTTTACGTTGGCGGCGTTGGTCTGAATCGAGATGTCCGCGTGCGGCCAAACGGCAAAGGCCAATATACCTAATAGAACTAGAGCGGCTACCAACACAACCCCGATTATGAGGACGGCCCGGAAACGGTTAAAATTAGGCACTTTAAGGTGCTTGCTCTTCTTGGCAGACTCCTTGGACGTTGGGTTAGTAGCGGTTTCGGGTCCCCTGTTATCTAACTCCAGGGTTTCAAGCTCTTGATCGGCCTTTGAGGCGTGGTGTTTCGCGGCCTCGGCCAAAGCGCCGACGGCCGATGCTTTACTCGCATGTTCAGTTAAGTCAGGAGTTTCAGTTTCCTCCCCCATAGGTATGGTCATATCCTCATCAACAGTTTCGGGCCGGTTTGAACCCATACTTGGTGGAGAAGGTACTTCGGGCGAATCAGTTAGGCTGCTGGCGACGTGCAGGCCGACTGCGCCAGCTAGCGGCAACAGTCCGGCTTCAGTAGTAATTAAAACCAGTGTTTTCTTTTCATTATCCGCGCTGCGCTTTAAAAGCTTAAGATTAACGATTGACTGGAGCATTGCCGCGCGTTTCGGTAATACTAATGCTACCACCTTAGACGGTGAACTTTTGACCTTGTCAATGATCGCCGTAATCTCTTCTTCGGTGTCAACGTAAATTGTGTCCTTATCAGTTGCCATGGCTATACACTTAACATCCTGTCCAGTTTTTCACGAATATTCCCGCCACTTTCGCCACCGCTAAGTTGCATGGTATCTAAACCAACCCTAAGCAGTCCCATGGCAGTTATAAAAGTATGATCCTTAACTTTTCCGGTAGTGTCTTTAATACCAACAACCTGTTCCGGTTTGATCAGGTTAACACTCGGCTGTCGAGTAAACGGTAAGCTCTTGTACCAGGCGCTGCCTTCTAGTCTTTGCATCAATAAGTCCAGACTGGCGCCACCTCCGCATAAGAACATCCGGTGGGGCAGGTGATCAAGCTTGGTAAATTCACCCAGGGCCAGTTCAATACCGCTAATCCAAACTTCGGCAGTTTTATCTAGAGCTGACTCAACTGCTGGCCGGCGCTGTGGTGGTAGCTGACTAGTACCATAAGCCAGTTTTAGTGTTTCAGCTTGATCGAAAGATATGCCCAGTGCGCGTTCAACGGCATGAGTGTACGCGCGTCCGCCAATCCCAAACATTTTAGTCCCCTGTACTCCACCATCATCTACGACCGCAATATCAGTGGTACCACCGCCGACATCCATCAGAATAGCACTTAAGTTCTGGTTCTGTTTATCGCCGATCACGGCCCGCGCCACCGCAAACGGCTCGGCAGCAACAGCCATCAAGTCGAGGTCAAGCTCCTGGGCTGTTTTTTCGAGCGCACCAATATGAATCATGGGAGCAAACGCTGTATAAAGCTGAACGACAACGTTTTTACCTTGAAAGCCAATCGGATTAGTCACTGGATAACCATCAATTTCAATACCGACTAAAGCGCTATTCACTAAACGTATAGCCACTTCCTTGCCGCCCATCTCCCAGGCTAGCTGTTGTTTGGCCTTGGTCTCAGCATGCTGCTGTACTAAACGGATAATTTTCTCCATTTCCTCAAGATCAATCGACTTGTTAGCTTCGGTTCGGGCGACCTTTATAGTCATAGTCGTTCCTTTCACTAACTCTCCGGCTATTCCGATGATTGCCGGGCGGACGCTTAAGCCGGCCTGGGTTTCTGCCTCAGTTAGTGCCTGATCACAGTTTTCAACAACACCGGCAATGTCTGCGATTGCACCAGCTTGCATGTCTGTTAAGTTCTGGTGCCGCCGGCCCACTCCAGTAATGTCTATTGTGCCATCAGAGTTAATTTTACCGATCAGGGCTTTAACATATTCCGTTCCAATATCTAAAGCTACTAAATGATCCTCTCCGCCCTGACCTTTCAGCGATTTGGACCGGATATCCTTTAGCCTATCCTTGGACGTAGCGATGGCCTTTGCGGCCGTCTCCTTGCTAACAGCTTTAATTTTGCTAAGCATAATTACTTCAATAGTATACACCAGGGAATGCTGAGAGAATCATGAGGTATTTGTTGAACTTTTTATGACGTCGGTTTTACTATATGTTGGTAATGGTAAAGTTCATCGGGCCTTTGATCGTCTCGTTGGTAGTAATTGCTTTAATCGCCTGGACTATCATTATGAAGCATAGAGGATATAGCGGCATCGGTGGACGTACAGTTGTACGGTGCCGTAAGGGACATTTCTTTACAACACTATGGATACCTGGAGCCTCACTGAAATCTATTCGTTTGGGTTTTTATCGATATCAATACTGTCCTGTCGGCAAGCATTGGACGCTGGTCGCTCCCGTAAAGCCAAACGACTTGACCAAAAACCAGATTAAACAAGCCACAAAATACAGCGATATCAATGTGCCTTAAGCTAGTACCGCCTTGATTCTTCTAATACCGGCTGATGATGATTCTTCTTTAATAATCTTAAAACGTTTGCCGCCCTCACTCAGTAGGGCGGTATGTTCAACGTGCGGGCCGCCACATACCTCTAGACTATAGGGTTTGTTGCTGTCCTTTGGAGTCATTGAATAAACCTTTACCCGGTCGCCATAACGGTCACCAAACGCTCCGAGAGCCCCCATTTCGTTCAGAGCTTTAGCGGTCGGATATTCAGCCCATGCAACTATAAGGTCCCGTTTGATCTGCGCATTGACAATATCCTCGATCGTTTCAAGCTGCTCTTTAGTCAACTTAGCCGGATAACTGAAATCAAAACGCAGCCTTTCCTCTGTTATATTGCTGCCATGCTGCACGACGGTATCTCCCAGGGTATCCCTCAAGGCCTTATATAGGAGATGTGTAGCCGTATGATACTTCTTATGAATATCACCATGCCCGCCTAGGCCGCCTTTAAACTCGCCCTTGCTAGCTGTACGCGAGCGCTCACGTTGCCGCTCCATTGCCTTGTCAAACTGCACTCGCCAACTATCCTCAAGTTTCAGCCCGCGGCTATAGATTTCCTCGGTGCTAAGCTCGATTGGAAAACCATAGGTATCATACAAAGTAAATAAATCTTGACCGCTAATCGAACTTTGCTTAGCCAGTTTGTCCAATTGCCTAAGACCTTTGCGAAGTGTCTGCCGAAACGCCTTTTCTTCCTTGCTTAAGCTGGTTATAACTTGATGACGGCGCAAGGCTACTTCAGGAAAATCCGGCTCGTAAATATCTGCAATCTTATTAGTTACGTCTTCAATAAAATTCTGCTCAATCCCCAGATCAAATGCAAACCGTACCGCGCGTCTGATCAACCGGCGCATAACATACCCCTGCTCTTTATTGCTCGCGCTGACGCCGTCAACTGCCAGAAATGTTGCCGCTCTTAGATGATCGGTGATGACTCGCATTGGGGTAGTATTGCTGGCGTAAGCTTTATTTGACAGTTTCTCAAGTAAATTAACCACTGGCTGCATTAAACTGATCATATATACATCAGGGTCATCAATTGCCGCCGCTGCGACTCGCTCCAGGCCTCCGCCGTAGTCCACATTACGTTTGGGTAATTTTACAAAACCCATAGCAGTCTTTAGATATTCCATAAAAACGCAATTGCCGAGCTCAATATAGCGTCCGCAATCACAATTAATGTGGCAGTAAGCACCATACGCCGGATTGTGTTTAACTTGCGGATAAAGATAAAACAGTTCGGTATCCGGCCCACCGGGTTCGCCTTCCGGCATCTCTTCGGGCCGTCCAGCGCGTGACCACCAATTTTTATCACCGTAGAAAAAAATTCGGCCACTTTGTTCGCCGTGCTTAGATCCCTGCTCCTGAGTACCTATTTCCACTTGTTTAGCGTCTAGGCCCTCAGCGGTAAATATCTCATGCCAGATCCCGGCACTTTCAGTGTCTTTTGGCAAACCGAGTTTTGCATTACCGCTATAACAACTGACAAATATCCGTTGTTTGTCCAAACCTATCTTATTGACCATAAAATCCCATACCCAACTAATCTGCTCCTGTTTAAAATAGTCGCCCAAAGACCAATTGCCTAACATTTCAAAAAATGTCGTATGGCGGTTATCACCAACTTCTTCAATATCTTGAGCGCGTAAGCAAGTCTGGCTATTACTCAATCGTGTGCCACTGGGATGTTCCTGCCCGAGTAAATAAGGCACCAACGGTTGCATGCCGCTACCGGTAAAAAGTGTCGACGGATCATCCTGCGGTACTAACAAAGCCCGCGGGATAATGCTGTGGCCACGAGCCTTAAAAAAGTCTAAATAAGCTTTTCGAATTTCTTGTGCTGTCATTGTCAATAATTCTACCTTATTACCGGGCGTCTTTGATTATACCGCCGCCAATCACTTCTTCCTTGTCATAAATAACAGCCGACTGACCCGGGCTAGCTGCCCTAATTTCTTCATCAAGTATAAGCTTCAGGCAGGTCTTATTGGGTGTGATCCGCACATTGGTACCAGGTGCCCGGTAACGGCACTTAACTTGGTAAATTTTACCTGATTCGGGTTGGTTATTTATCCACCACAAATCAGTAAGAATAAGCTCCCGGCTCCATAGTTTCGAGTCGGACAAATTACTGCTGACATGAACTTCATTTTTACTCATATCCTTATAGGTTACGTAATAGGGAAGTCCGCCCCCGACATTCAGGCCATGTCGCTGACCGATCGTAAAATACAAAGCGCCGTCGTGGCGGCCGATCACCCGGTTGTGCTGATCAATAATATCCCCCTCTTGTTGCGGCCCTAATTCAGCTTGTAGAAACTGCTTAATGCCAACCTCGCCCACAAAACAAATACCCTGGCTGTCCGGTTTATTAGCAGTAACTAAACCACGCTTCCGGGCTTCAGCCCTGACCTCGCTTTTATGCATGCCACCGAGCGGGAACATGGTATCTTTTAGAGTTTGCGAGCTGACTCTATACAAAAAATAACTTTGATCCTTATTGGGGTCTATCCCCTTAAATAATCTGCCCTGTCGCGTTTGGGCATAGTGTCCGGTAGCTATAAGATCGGCACCATAAGTTTTGGCTACCTCAAAGAACAGCTTAAACTTGATCTCCTGGTTACACATCACATCAGGATTAGGAGTTAACCCGAGCTCATAGGCGTCGAGCATATAGTCGACAACCTTTTCCCGGTATTGCTGTTCGAAGTCCAGTGTTTTCAAAGGTATGTTGAGTTGTACTGCCACTCGTTTCGCATCCTTAAAATCATCTTCCCAGCTGCAACGGTATCCAGGCAAGTCCAGAGTCCAGTTTTTCATAAATACGCCAGTGATTAGATAGCCACGCTCCTTTAACAAGGCGGCAGCGAGCGAGCTGTCAACACCGCCGGACATGCCGACGAATACTTGCTTAACCATATATCTTATTGTAAGGGAAGAGGGGAGCTTTAGCGACTGTTATATTTAAACATCGAGAAACACATTAGCCATATTCGCCTTGATATGCATCAACCCGCCGTTGATCCGGATCTTACGTTCACCAGCCCCACTCCGGATAAATAGTTCACACGGCTCAAGCAAGGTAATGAAATTATGGTGTCCCGGCAACACGTCGAACGGACCAGTAGCGTTTACTCCGGATATTGAATAAGCTTGCTCATCAAAATATACTTGGTATGGCGAAGCTACCTTGACCCTTATAGTTTGATCGGTTTTCGCTGTAGTCGTAGCCATAATCTAGACAATTATTTCTTCTACACCTTTTAGCATTTCCTCGCGGGTAAAGTATTCGCCCTTTTTACCGGTTTGCTTTTCCATGACCGAAAGGTTCTGGGCGAAGAAGCTAATCAGTTTTTTGGCTTTGGCGTAATCCGCCCTATCAGCCGCAGAAAGTTCACTTTCACCTATAATCGCAATTATTCCTTTAAGCGATTCGTATTTTTGTATAAGCGCTTGAACTTGAAGGCTTAAGACATAGTGGCGATCGCCGACAATTTCTGCTGACAACAGCGAAGAGGTGGTGCGCAACAAATCAACAGCCGGACGAATTCCTTGCTCAGCCACAGTCCTCGACAAAACAATTACCGCATCAAGCTCGTGCTGAATCATCTGCACGGCAGGGTCAGATAAGTCGTCGGCCGGGACATAAATCGTTTGCACTGAGGTAATTGAGCCTAAATCGTTCGAGCTTAGGCGGTCCTCTATCAGCTTGACATCACTAAAGATAGTCGGTTCATAGCCACCTTCGCTCGGAATTTGATCGAGAATCGTTGAAACTTCATTGTGTGCCTGTACGTAACGGTACATATTATCCGCAAAAAACAGAATGTCTTTTTGGTGTTGATCACGGAAGTGTTCAGCTAGAGTTACGGCGCTTAAGCCTACGAGCATACGCTGGATCGGGTTCTGGTCCATTTGTCCAAAAAACAAACAGGTGCTATCAAGCAGCCCGCTAGCTTTTAGTGTGGCATAAAGTTCCTGACCTTCACGAATCCGCTCGCCAATACCGGCAAAAAATGACAAACCGCTTCTACTTTTAGAAATATTGTGCATTAACTCCATAATCAAAACGGTCTTGCCGACACCGGCACCGCCAATAATGCCGATCTTACGTCCCTTCACAAAAGGCGTAAAAAAGTCAATGACTTTTATGCCAGTCTCAAGAATTTCGATATTCTCACCAGTGTAAGTTTGGTGGGTAAGAGCAGGAATAAATATATTGCGTTTTTCCAGTAAGCCGTCGTCGATGGGCGGTTCACCGTCAATAGGCCGGCAAAGTGCGTCTAAAACGCGACCGATTAACTGGTCTCCGACTGGTATTTCAATGCTTTTACCTTTTCCCTCCACAGTCATGCCCCGTTGAATACGATTATCTCCATTAATATTCAAGCAGACAGTACGGCGGCTGGGTTCAATTCGCTGTACTAACAACTGGGCGTTATGACCATTTTCTACCGTTAATACCTCATAAGGAGTTGGCAGCTCGTCGTCAAATTCGACGTCAACAATAAGACCGTGAATCGCTTGCACTACTCCTAAACTCATGCTTGCCTCGCTTCATGTTTAACAAGTCCGTTGATGACTTCCTTTAATCTCTCGTCTGCATAAAAACGCTTGGTGCGGCTGTACTCACGAGTCAACTCATGCATCATGTCGTTAGCCTTATCGCTAGCCCGGCGCATTGACCGGAAACGGCTGGCGTACTGCGCCAACTTTGAGTCAAGAATAGTTTGTGTCAATGTGATCTGCATCATTGTATTTTCCAGGTGGCCGGCAACAATCTCCGGGCTTGGTTCAAAAATGTAGTCCTGGCCCTTAATACGAGTATTATTCGAAGCCAAAGCTTGTTTACTGGCATCTTCAATCGCCCGTTTTAGCTCAATACGTTTAATATCCTGGACCATTAAGGTTATGTATGTCTGATAAAAGACGCTGGTACTGCTGTAGAGCTTAACTTGCGCAATTAGCGGCTCAACGTTAATGTTATTGTCGTGAGCCGGTAAACGAAAATAGCGCTTGAATTCAACTCCTGCCTGCGTCAACTGCAGCGCTCCATGATGACCGATAATAATGATGTCTTGCTTGGATTTATCATAAAACTTCAGCATCCAAGAAATTAGTTTTTGATCGATGTCGCCGCTAAATCCTCCTTCGGCCGTAATCGCAATATACAGTTCTTTCTCCAGTGGCGATTTGTCCAAGCCCCGGCCATAATGAAATTGATTGCTGGTACGTACCTGAGAGTAAATATCCCAAAGTTCGTTAAAAAAATGCTGTGAGCTAAGAACCTGATCCTTAACTTGGGCTAAGCGCATACTAGCCAGACCTTCAAAAATATCCGTCAGGCCGACAACCGATTGCATAGCTTGCTGCTCAGACACCACTTCGCTTAAGCGTTTCACCTTTTAAGCTCCACTAAACTTGACTTGTGCAACCTGGCCTTAATTTTGTCATAGTCACTGTCGTCTTTTACTTCAGCTGCCATCTGATTGGCGTTCGCTTTGAGCTTGATCACATCAAGCGGCTTATCCAATGCTGCATGCAGAACAATATCTAAGGCCAAAGTCTGCGCTAAGGGGGTATAGTGTTCGCCAATCGCCTGATTAAGTAGAGTAAAGAGCATCTTACCCCGGTTGAGTGAGTTTTGGGTTTCAAGAGCTAACTCAGAGCCAAAGTGCGAAAATTCTTCAGCCTCCGCATAGTCTGCCAGCAACTTCA
Organism: bacterium; assembly: GCA_021800155.1. GTDB lineage: Bacteria > Patescibacteriota > Saccharimonadia > Saccharimonadales > UBA4665 > JAJZWH01. The sequence goes on along the minus strand of JAJYZG010000005.1, from coordinate 27,783 downwards.
TCGCTTCGGCATTTAGTGCCTGGCCACGCAGTGTTAATCCAACTCCACCAATACGCGAAACGCTCAGACCGACATTCACGGCCGGACGCATAGAGTCATTAAATACCTTCATATCCAGTATCCACTGGCCGTCAGTAATCGACATAACGTTGGTCGGGAGATAGGCGGCAATATCGCCGCTATCGGCAAGCACAATTGGCACGGCAGTCAGAGCCCGATGGTTTGAACTTAAGCGCCCGGCTCGTTCAAGCAAACTAGAGTGGGCATAAAACATATCACCCGGGTATGAGTCTCGACCCGGGCTAGCTCGGTTTAAAAGCGAGATTTCCCGATAAACATGGGCGTGATTGGTTAAATCGTCATAGATTAGCAATACATCACGACCGGCTTTCTGCCATAAATATTCCCCGTGAGCACAACCAACATATGGAGCTAGGTAACTGCTAATCAAAGAATCAAAGATAGTCGAGACTACAACGATGCAGTTCTCCATGGCCTTTGAGGCATTTAAACTATTAATAAGGTGCGTTATATCGGTGCGACGTTTGGCAATCATTACATAAATCACAACCTGGTCGGTTCCCGCCTGGTTAGTTGCGATCTGGGTGGCCAATGCGCTTTTGCCTGATTTCGAGTCGCCCAATATTGCTAAGCGTTGGCCTTTTATAAGAGGCAACAAACTGTCGATTACCGTAACACCAGTCGGCAACAGATCGGTTAAACCTTCGCGCATATAAAGCGGTGGGGCATCATTAAATACCGGCCATCCGGCATCAGCAGCGATCGGTCCTTTATCATCTAGCGGTTCACCGAAAACATTAACTACCCGACCGACAAAACCTGCCCCGACTTTAGTGACCAAATCATCGTGTTGAACCACTACCCTGGACCCGACGTTGAGGCTGCTATTGCTGAGATGCAAAACTGAAGTATAGTCTTCCTTGACCTCAGTAACATATCCCTTGCTGCCATCGTCAAATAGCACCAGTGCCCGAGTATTAACTGGCTGCATACCCCGGACTTTTATGAGAAAATCGGTAACCGCCACCACTTCGCCAATCGGCCCGCCCTGTTCAACTAAATGATCAAAATGACGGTTATCACTCATGAACGCTTAGCCTCATCACTTTTCGCAATAGCTTCAATCAAAAGATCACGCTGTTTGCTAAAATGTTGGCGCAAACTAAAGTCATGATAGTGGTTATCAGTATTGAGAGTAAAACCGACGGCAATTGACGGCTCGATACCGGTATTAAGCAGCAGCAGCGGATCGATGTTGTCCCTGAACCAACCGGCAATTTTACGGATTGTTGGAGCGGACGGCTCGATTGCAAAACTTATGTGGGCACGAGGCGCATGCACACTTAAATGATCTAGAAAATCAATGCCTTTTTGACGGTCTTCCGCATGCAAAAAATTCAAGTGATTCAGCGCGGCGTAATTATTTAATGCAGTAGAAGCTTTAGGGGGTGTCTTGAGTGCATGTCCTAAGCTGCGTAACTCAGACTGGTGGATAAAGTCATCAAGCGCGATCAGTTCCCGCTTAAGACGCATGAGGTCGCCTAAGGAAATAGTTTGCGGCGGTAAACTAAAACCATCACGCGCCATGACGAATGTCCTCAGATATAGCCTGTTTATTAGCTTCCAGCTCGGACAGGATATACTCCATCTGGTCACTAAGATCAATCTGTTGTCCGATTGCCGCTAACACATAGTGGTTAATGATGTCCGCCATATTGGCTTCAAAGCGATTGATTGAGCGCTGTTTTTCGGCTTCGACCTCCTCGTTTAGTTTTTGACTGAGTTCGGCCCGCTGTTCTTCTATAGTCTGCTTGGTTTTCTCGATCGAATCGATTGCCATCTGTTTAGCGTCGGTGATCGATTGCTCATATTTAGCAAACTCCTCACGCAAACTCTTGCCTAATTCTTGTTTTAGATACTCATTCAGCTCGCTCGTGGTTAAGCGCAGGTCCTGCTGTAAAAACATCGCATTTTCGCCAATAATCCTTTCGAAATGTAGGCGGCCCCGGTTTCGTAATTCCTCACGGAATTGATCATTAAAGATGTGCTCGACATCATTGTTGGCGGCATCTATGATCTGATTAACATTGCGTTTGGTATTTGTTGCACCAATCTGGCTGAGTTTGGCAATTAGCCACACCAGAGCTACGCCAACAGCACCTAGGGTGATAAGGATTACTACCAGCCACCAGAAAGTCATTGTTTGTTTCCCACCATCAGCTTAACTAACCGCTTTTGCTTTCATTTTTAATATACCCGAAATGGAGCTATTAAGCAATTACAGACAGTTTTAGATAATAAGGGTTTTTAGGACAAATAAAGCACGATCTACATCCGCTTTTAGAGTTTGCCGGCCAAGGCTGAAGCGCAATGAGGCGTGAGCATAGTCCTCATTAAAGCCCATTGCTGCCAAAACGTGCGAAGGGGTACTTTTCGCTGCGCTGCAGGCTGATCCGGCTGCTGCCATAATGCCGGCCGCATCCAGCCCAAATAACAATCTTTCATTATCTTGCCCGAAAAATGTAGCATTCACATTGTTCGGTAAACGCTGTGTTAACGAACCGTTGATATTGACATCATCAAAACCAGATTGCAGACGAGATATGAAGTGGTCTCTTAATTCGCGTAGACGGCGTGATTCAGTTTCGCGCAGTGACTGTGCTTTAGTTAGAGCAGCGGCAAAACCGATTACACCAGCTACATTTTCAGTGCCTGAACGTAGACCGAATTCCTGCCCGCCACCATCAATCAGCGGCCGTAAATTGATGCCCGACTTAACGAAAAGTACACCACTCTGTTTTGGCCCGTACATTTTACTGCCGTTTAGAGTCATTAAATCAACCCCTAATCGGTTGACATGTAAATCCAAGTAGTTGGCAGCTTGGCAAGCATCGCTGTGCATGAGCAGCGGTAACCGGTTACCACGGCGATAGCGCGTTTGTTTTTCAACTCTCAAGATGGAGGCAACCTGCTTCAGCGGTTCGATTGTTCCTACCTCATTGCTGCAATACATCACACTAACAAGCACCACGCTGTCGTCAAGCTTTGATTTCAAGTCTTCAAGATCTACCCGGCCTGAACGGTCGACTTTGATAGTATCATGAGCATAGCGCGATGCCGGTATCAGTAGCGAATCATGCTCTATCGCACTAAGTAATACTTTGGCTTCGGGGTAAGCATCCATCACTCCCTTGATAGCAAGATTATTGGCCTCACTGCCTCCGGCCGTAAACACAATTTCGCCGGCTTTTGCTCCTAATACTTGCGCAACTGCACTCCGAGCTTTCGCCAGACTCTGGGCAACCTGTCGGGCGGCACTGTAATCAGCGGATGGATTAAAGTAGTTACTCTTAAGATACGGCAGCATTGCTCCTAAAACCTCTGGATCGAGCGGAGTTGATGCCGCATAATCTAGATAGATCTGTTTCATCTAGTCTGTTTAGTACTTTTCGGCCAAACGCTGCAACTCCGGGATAACTTTTTGGCGATACAGTTTGCTGGCTTCGTATAGATTAGTTAATTCTTCAACGCTAATCTTTTTGTATTCGATACCATGAGTCTTATACACTCCGTTTGGGCGGACATCATAACGTGTAGTTAAACTTTTGCGGCGTCCGAATTTATCCGGCCATTCTTCATGCCAAACCCATGTATGCTTATCCAGCACAAAGAACTCACGGCGGTGCTTTTCTGGAATCGGGCCGAATAATTGACCACCGATTTTTGCTTCGTAATGAATAACGTCTTCTATAGAAGTTAATGGAACACTTAAGGCCTTTTTAATGGCATCAATCATGCTCAGCCGCCTTTTTAAATGCACTCTCTACCTGGAGGCGGGCAGTAGCGACAAAATCGGTCTCATCCGCTGCTGTCCAGGTTGCAAGAGCAGAAGATTGCTCATTATAACCAGGCTGCTTAGGCACGGTCGTTGTGTCTGGCATAGGTGATTCGATGGATACTTGATCTAAAATTTGCTGCTTGCTAGCTTCTATTTCCGCCAAAACAGCTCTAGCAGATTGTTCTAGCGTATCACAGGCGTCTTTAACCATACCCTGTCGATCATCATAAGGGTTTCTTTCTCTTAGCCGATCGTTTATTTCGCTTCGATCTCTCATAAACACAAATATTAATTATATCGCAAAAAGCAAGCGCGCGTTCTTAGTTGACGCTGTCGCTAATCTAGTAACCGGCTCACCCCTGAGCGCTGATAAGTATTCAGCCACCCTCGCAACATGTTTAGGCTCGTTTACTGTACCACGATAAGGTGCTGGCGTCAAGTAAGGCGAGTCGGTTTCAAGCAACAGTCGAGAGAGCGGTATACGTTTATATATTGCCAGCTGATCCGGCGATTTGGCGAAAGTTGCAATGCCATTAACGCCAATAAACAATCCCCGGCTTAATGCCTGTTCAAGTGTTGCGATTGAGTCTGTAAAACTATGCAACACACCGCTTATATTAGGATAAGTGTCAAAGATCGGCCAAAAATCGGTAAACGCTTGGCGAACATGAAAAATAAGCGGTAAATTAAGAGCTGTTGCAACTTCCAGTTGCAGTTTAAGTAATGTAGCCTGATCTTCTGGGCTACTATGACTATAGAAGTAATCAAGTCCGCATTCACCAACCGCAACCACTTTTGCGCTGCGACCGAGTTGAAGCAGTTGCTTAAAAGTAGTGCCATCTTTGACGTATCTTTTAGCTTCGTGTGGATGTATGCCGATTGAGGCATAGCACCTATCGTGAGCAGCGGCAAACTTCACGGCCAGACGGCTGTCCTCTAGATCGGTACCCACACAAATCATCTGTTCGACCCCAGCTTGTTTGGCCCGTGCAATCAACTGATCATCGTTTAAACCCAGCTTTTCCCAGAGCTGGCGTGTATGATTTTCGCCGCCCCCAGTGTCATGAATATGGCAATGTGTATCAACTAACTTCATTGTTTCTTAATGGGGAAGAGGGTACCGTTAATTGATTGCAGCTTATTTGAACCTACTGCAGCACTGATCTTGGCAGCCGTCTCTGGCAAAAACGGTGCGAGCAAATCGGCGATCTCCCGGATACTGCTTATTAGATAAGCTAAAACTTCATTAAGATGATCGACCTCACCGGCTTTGGCAATTTCCCAGGGCTTTTCCTCATCAATATATTGATTCAACCCTCTAACTTGACCCCAAAGTACCTCTAAGGCTTGGTCGAAACGGCAGGCGTCAATGGCTTCTTCGTAGGCTTTCATGTCATGCTCAGGCGGAGGAACATCCTTAACTTCGCCTTTAAGATACTGTATGGCCATCGCTACCGTACGTTGTACCAGATTGCCGAGTTCATGAGCTAATTCGCCGTTATATACTTCCTTGAACCGTTCCTGGCTGAAATCACCGTCATTATAGCTAGGCATATGCCGCAAAAGATAATAACGAAAGGCATCAACGCCATAGCGTTTTACTACCTCGAATGGATCGACCACGTTCCCAAGTGTTTTACTCATTTTCTTACCATCGCTAGTAATAAAGCCGTGCACATAAAGTTTCTTGGGTAATGGCAACCCGAGCGATAATAACATTGCCGGCCAGATAGCCGCATGAAAACGGATAATATCTTTCCCTATAAGCTGTACATCTGCCGGCCAGAACCGCTTAAAGTCTGCATGCTCAGGATATCCAAGTACCGTAATATAGTTCATTAATGCTTCAAACCAGACATAAATAACCTGGCTTGGATCCCCCGGAACGGGTATCCCCCAGCTGATCTTCTCCTTTGGCCGGCTGATGGAAATATCTGAAAGCCCCCGTTCAATCACAGCCAATATCTCATTGCGTCGGGTCGGAGGAATAATTTTATATCTTCCGTCTTTGATAGCCTGCTTGATGCTATCGGTATAAGCAGACAGTTTAAAAAAGTAGTTCTCTTCGGTCAGTTTTTCGTAAGGGCGATTATGGGCCGGGCATATACCATTATTGGCCTTAACCTCAGCGTCTGTAAAAAATGCTTCGTCGCCGACACAGTACCAGCCTTCGTATTTACCTTTGTATATATCTTTTTTTAATTGTTTCCAGATTGCTGCTGCGCGCTGTTCGTGACCAGGATCCGTAGTCCGGATAAAACGGTTATTGCTAATTAAAAGGGTTTTTGTCAGTTCTCGAAACCGATTGGATATTGCATCGGCATATTCCTGAGGAATTTGGCCGGCGGCTTTGGCGCGTTCGGCGATCTTGCCGCCATGTTCGTCAGTACCAGTCACAAAAATGACGTCATCGCCATGGTTGCGGGCGTATCTGGCCAGCACATCGGCATAGATAAGCTCCAGTGCAAAACCGATATGTGGATCGGCATTCACGTAAGCGATAGAGGTTGTAACGTAATACTTTCCCATAGCTGTATCTAAAATATTGTAGCAGCTGACACTCAGGTTAAGGCAGACTCCAGCCGGTCGATAAATCCGATCTGTTTGGGGAACAGCTTCATTCTGGCTGTATCAGTAGTAAACCAGGCTATGCGGACAATTTCCGGAAAGTACTGAATCTTGCCTGATTTAGGAGGCCATTCAAGCTCGAATTCATTACTTGAGAAAGTAGTAAGATCGGGGTTGCCATTAACCGCCCAAATCCGGTTAATCTTAACTGCTGACTGCGCTAAACTGCCCAAATCTATTAGTTCACCGTCAGGAACGTGGATGCCGGTTTCTTCGTTAAATTCGCGCTTGGCAGTAGTGATGTTATCTTCGGAGCCATTGGGTTCACCTTTTGGGACTGTCCACAGATCCTTGTGCTGATAAAACGGCCCGCCCGGATGTGCTAACAATACGTAGATGTTACCCCTCTCCCGCTTAAACACTAGTATCCCATAGCTTGTTTTAATCATGGGTTTAATAACCTCATGAACTCTTCAGTTTCAGCTGGATCCAGTTCGGTAAATAAATCACTTTCAAATTTTTCCGACACTTGATAAAGATAGTCTTGGTGATAACGAGGGTAGACATGAAATACTACATGGTCGACCTTAATTGTGTCCTGCGGGATGTAGGGGCGATAATTCTGCCTAATATCCACCCCTTGACCAAGTTTGCTAACCAGTTGTTTTTCAATGAAAAAAATTAGTAAAAATATATCCTTGAGCTCAGTTTGTGTAAGCTCCCAGGGTTTCTCAATGTGTCTCTTCGGGGCCACCAAAAAGTGTCCTGGAACTTTACGGGGGTTACTCAGAAAAGCCCAGGCAGTACCGTTCTCTTTCAGCGCCGGTTCTCTATTAGTACAAAAAGGACAACTAACTTGTTTGACCATATCTTCTCCAGTCTTTGGTGGGGCTACATGGACTCGAACCATGGGCCTCAGCAATGTGAATGCTGCGCTCTAGCCAACTGAGCTATAGCCCCACATATACAACCTAGTATATATTAGTCAGAGCTATACCGGTCGGTCGATATAGTCCTGACAGAATCTTTCAAACACGGCATTGGTCCAGCCAAAGCCCACTTGTGATGGGTATAGACCTTTAATTGGGGGCTTATCCGGACTTACTACATTGTATTTTTCCAAAAATACACCGTTTTTATTAAACCACTCGAGATTGGTTTTGAGCCATTTTGTGGCAATCCGTCGAGCTTCGTGGTGATAGCCATAGCGCTCAAGCGCAATCATAACAATAAAGTGCAACGGTGCCCAGCCGTTCGGATACGCCCACTGCGTTGGTACTGAGGAAAATTGCAGGGATGGCGAATAGTCTGTGGTCGCCAAACCTCCTTTGTTTTCAAACCGTTTAAGCGATTCGACCAGATAGGCAGCTTGTGTATCTGTCACCATACCGGCCCACATCGGGTAGTATGCAGCTAGGCTAGCGACTGGTCCCTTTCGCCGGCGGGTGTAATCATAGTCATAATAAAGGCCCTTTGACTTATCCCACATCAGTTCGTTCATCGTGCTCTTACGCGACTCAGCGGCCGCTTCCCACTTGCCTGCCGCTTCCCAGTCCCCTAATCCTCGATAGTGTTTGGCGAAATCGCTTTCATATTTAAACAGCAAGGCATTGAGATCAACTGGCAAAAAATTAAGGGCTTTGCGCTGAAAACGCGGGGTCATATCCCAACCGCTTTCAGCTTCGGCGATGTCATTAAGATAGTTGTAGTCATAGTAACGACTTAGCCCCCGGTAGACCTGATGCACGTATGGTTTATGCTGCGACATCCAAACCATCTGGTACTCTTCTTCGGCAACTGCCATTCTGGCCTTTAGCCATTTTTTATCCATATGATAATGTCGATCAATATCTAAGATCAAGGATGTTAAAAACGGCGGTTGCGAACGACCGATCATGTAGTATTGTGAGGAGTTTGGGATAACCCGGAAACGTTTAAACATAAAAACCAGATTGTCGAGCATGCCTAGAATCAGATCACGGTGATCCTCATCAAAGAGTGATTGGACCATAAAATAGCTGTCCCAATAAAACATTTCGTCAAAGTCAAATTCACGTCCTTCACCTTTAGAAGGAACTAGATAGGGATAAGGCAGGCCGATCATGCTGCCTTCGTCTTTGGGGTTATAGCGGACCAAATGGTCCCAGTACTGCCTGATGTAGGCCCGAGCACCAGCAACGTCAACCAAAGTCAGCGGTTTTTCACGTTTGACACGTGCTCCCCCAACGTAAATTTTAGCTTTTTCAAATGTTAGCATATCTAAGCTTAAGCCTAGTACCGGCGTGGTTTTCGGTCAAGCCATCCTTTGCTTTATTGCAACCATAGGTGGTGAGAGAGTACGCGAAGACTCCATCCCGAAGTGCAACTTTAAGAATATATAAATGTAGCTGACTAACATTAAAGTAGGACACCTAAGGTTCACCTGGCCTAAACTAATAAGTGATCAAACAAATTACTTTAGAAGGAGGTTAGCATAAGTGTCCTACAAACATCTTAAGTCAGCGGATCGGATTGTCATAGATACCTTACTTGGTGAATCCAGAGATTATGCATACATCGCTAGACGTCTGGGAGTTAATAAATCTACCATAGGAAGAGAGATTAGTCGTAACGCTGGCAAACGTAGGCTCAAGCATCCTAAAGTAGTACCGAGACCAGCAATACTGGATTATGATGGCAGAAAGCGTAGGAGCTCTGGGTTAACCAAAGATAAGTATCAGGCTATAGCCGACTACAACGAGGCCTTGGCAGTAGCAGCTAAAGCCAACAAGTATTACTATGCTGGAGCTGCTGGTAAAAAGGCTAAAACAAGGCGTAAAACTGCTAACCAGCTGCGGGTTAGACTAGTGCATGGCTCTGCGTCGTTCTTAGAGCAATATGTACTAGATAACCTAACCTATGACCAATGGTCACCTGAGCAAATTGCTGGCAGACTGACGGAGTATCTTGACGAGCGTATTAGTCCTCAAACCATCTACAGCTACATCTACACTAGCCCTGAAAAGAAGCAGCTCGTTAAGCATCTCAGGCAAGGTGGTAACAAGTACCGTAGGAAGCATGGCACCATCGCCAGAGTTCGAAATAACAGAAATAATATGTCCTCAATCCATGACCGCGATCCAGTTGTTGAAACCAGAACCAGGCTAAACGACTATGAGGGCGATACAGTCGTTGGACTCGACACAAAGGATAGATTACTCACCTATGTCGACAGAACGTCTGGTGAGTGCTTAATTGGCCTAGTCCTTGGCTTTAATGCCGTAAAGATAGCTAACAAGACTAGCCGGTTAGCTAAAACCAGTGGATCAGTTATGGGTACCATAACCTATGATCGTGGCATTGAGTTCGCTGAGTACGAAGCAATTGCCAAGCAGACGAATTCCAATATCTACTTTGCTGATGCCTACAGCTCTTGGCAGCGTGGCACTAACGAAAATCTTAATGGATTACTAAGACAGTATTTTCCAAAACGATCTGACTTTAAGGATCTGACTCAAAAACAAGTCACGGAAGTTCAAGACAAACTTAACAATAGACCACGCAAAAGGTACAATTACCGCACGCCAATTGAACAAAGGGCTTACTTAAAAAGTTCAGCTAGAGTTGCACTTCGGGTTTAAATCCGGGACGAATACTTTGTATGATAGCTTGTGTTATGTTATAATATAGTAATGAACTCTCATGAATCTTTGTCGAATATTGAGCCATCGAACACCTGGAATAAGAGACTTAACTTGGCGGAGTTGAAGCAGGGAGAAGAATATGACAGCGGTTTGGTCAGAATCGTTACTCCTAGCCACCGGCTTACACAATCCGAATCCAGCCTCTTTGGCATGCCGACGGAAAATCGCGCAGTCGTTTTCATTGATACCGGTAATGATCCAAGAGCTAGAACCATGCGACTCTTTATGGGCAGCCTGGGATTAGATTTTAACGATCCTAGCGCACAGGCCGGAGTTATTCTTACGCACAGCCACGAAGATCATACCCAAGGTATTAGGTCTATGCGGGATGTCGCCGTATATGCCCACCCTCTAGCAAGACGAACGCTTAAGGAGCTCGGGCTGAGTGAAGGGTTTTTGCCTTATGCTAAAGATACGGCTTTAGTAATTGCTAGCCGCTTCGACCGTAAAAAAGCTCCAGCAACATGGGTTTTCCCCCGCGATTTGAGGCCAATTGATGATGAGGTGTTGGACTTAGGCGGGATCAATTTTCGTATTTTTAAGGCTCCCGGGCATACCTCCGATAGCATTGCCGTCCTGATAAATGATAGGGATCTGGTGGTTGGTGACGCTTTTGGTTTTACTAAAGCCGGTGAAGTTGCGTTAACTCCTCCGGTATTTTCAAAAGATAGTAGCGAAGCTAAAAAATCGGTCAGTCGCGTATACCAAAAAATAGGTCACCTAGGATTAAAAAACATTGTAGTTCATCCAGCTCATACCGGCAGCGGCACTTGGGAAGCTGTTGGGGAATTTTGTGAAACTAAAAAAATCAATCCATTACGGAAAATATTTATCTTATCCAGGTCAATTTAAGAACAATCCATTAAGTTAGTACTTCAAGTGGTGGAGCTGCCGGTTATTGCAACCGGGTCCGCTAGTTTACTTTGGCTAGTCGTCTACAGGCTTAGGTTATTTTTAAAACTTTGCGGTGGTTATCTTAATAACCAAACATTCCACCGCGCATTTCTGCTAAGTCTTAGCTGTAACCGCAAAAAGAGAGTTACCGCTGCAACCAGAATATATGAAGCCTCCTGATACTATCTGGTATCGTGCCAGTCGGCTGCCCTAGTCTTAAGCTAAAGCTGGTGCGAACTGAGGGCGGAGGAACGTATTCCTAATACCCGCAGCTACGCTGTGTGCAAATTCTTTTGCATCTATTGTGGTTCGTCTATAACGCTGACAAGCGGCCTGCTTGATCTAACTTGTAAATCCAACGTCGAGCTAAATTCAGCCCCGTTATTCCTGCTAACAGAAGTCTGTTGGCACAATAGCTATTTTATCACTTCTCGGGTATAAACGGCATAGCTGCCTCAGTAAGCGTAGACCATTGTTTAAGTTCCAGAGCTTGCGGGCGTTTTAACGGATCAATATCGGCTTTTATTATAATCTTCCGGGCATTAACCTTGCTTATTCCTAGACCGCCGCTTAACGAATTTTCCAACGTTTTCCGTTTTTGATTAAAACTGATCCGCAATATTTTAAAGAACTCCGGTGTGAGCCCTCTGGGTATGATAGGATTCGTGCGACGTTTAAGACAGATGATCTGGGAATCAACCTTCGGTGGAGGTATAAATAAACTAGCGGGAACCACCGGCCCTTGACTTACCTCCCAAAAGACTTGAGCTGTGACGCCTATGAGCGATAACTGGCCTGGTTGCGCATATAAACGCTCGGCCACTTCTTTCTGCAGCAGCAGTACGCATAAAGACGGTGGGTTCTTGGCCTCACTAAGCAATCGGATCAAAAAACTAGACAAATAATAAGGGATATTAGCAACGGTCTTATAGCCAGAGGGCAAAGATGAAAAATCAAAGTGACGAATGTCTTGATTAATAAGCTCGAGATTCGTATGGCCCTTAAACCGCTTAAGTAAAGTAATGATTAGATCAGAATCAAGCTCAACAGCAATAACTCTGCCAGAGTGTTTAAGTAAGAGATCGGTTAGACTGCCCTCCCCTGGACCAATTTCAACTATAGTGTCATGCGGCTTAATGTCCGCCAATTTACAGATAGTCGTTAAGGTTTCTAAATCGTTTAGCCAGTGCTGGCCTAATTCTTTTTTAGGTGTGTTTCGTGTAATCATTGTAGCTCTTACCAAAAATGGTTCTGCTCCCAGAAAGTGTAAGCCTGAGCCCATCCATGAAAGTAGCTACTCCCGTAATTTGCATACCAGTTGCACCACTCAAGCTGAGTAATTGGATTGGTTGCCCAGTCAGAACCGAAAGCAGCCATTTTATCTGGGGGAGTAGATTGGCACAGCCCATAACCAACTTCAGCGTCACTAGCGTAAAGTTGGGTAAAAGCTGGCGGACAATAACCGTATTCTCCCTGCCATTTGGTTGGACACCAGCCCGATTCATTGGTAATGATATAGTCCGCAAAGGTATAGTCATTCGGCGGAATCCCAGCAAGCGCCATATCCCCTTTAATACCGGAAAGGTTAATGCCCTCATCAACAATTTCAGTAACTGGCGGCACCGTCACGATTGTCTGGATCGGTGTCTGGCCGACAACCGCCCCGTTTGTGGTATTTTCCTGGTAAGTGATAACTTCTTGACCGGCTGAACCCTGTTGCTGAATCGCGCTGGTACCATAAGCAAGTGAGTCATCATAAACCGTGTCGACCGGCATTGGAATGGACTGAGTCACGCTAGAGACCTTTAGACCGTGACGAACAATAGCAATTTGTAAGTTCGGTACGATCGGCGTATTGGAAGACGGAGATAACTGATCACTACTGAGTACATGAATATTCTCAAGTTTAATCAACTCAGCAACGGTTTTAGCATGGGTGTATATAACTAGTGGTGTACCATATAAATTAAGATCAACTGGAGTGGCCGGATAGACAACCACTCGTTCGCCAATAGCACCCTGCTTCAGAAAATTAGTTGTCGGTACAGTCTGAACGTAATCGGCGGGGTTAAGCTTGAGCCCGGCTTGAGTAGCAATTGCCCTTGGGGTTGAAGCCGCAGAAAAAGTAAACGTATCGCTGCCGTTATTGACAATTTCAACCGGTACGGCACGGTAGATATTTATTCGAAAGTCATATTGGTTAATTGGCGTTGCTAGGCTGGGCTGGACAACATCTCCCTGGTGCAACACAATATGCAGCTTAGACAGCAGAGCTCCTACGGTAGGTTCAATGGACGGAACGATTTGTTGAACTCCGTCATGATGGATTATGACCAATTTTGGTCCGGGCGATTGACTAGCATGACCAGGGTTAATAATGAAATATGCTCCCAAGGTCAGTATAAGCAGTCCCAAGAAAACAAACACTGGCACCGCCCATGGATGCCGGCTAGCTCGTTTGGCCAAACGAGCGTGGCGCCGCCAGATAAAGGCCAATCTCCGTTTATGAACGTCTAACCTGTTTGGCATAATTAGCACGGTTAAGGTATGGGTGAGTATTAGCAAAACCCTACCCGCAACATTGATCTATTGTACCAGAGAAGGGCTAGAGTTTTTTAAGCGGTGCAAAACCAATATCTAGTTTTCGGGTTCCTTTACCTTTGAAATAAATAGTAGCCACGTCACCGTCAAGTTCTAAAACGGTTCCGACGCCAAACAATTGGTGCTTTACCCTGTCGCCTTCGTAAAGCTCGATTACAACCCTCGGTTCTTCAGTATGTTTTCCGCTCAGATAAGACTCGCGGCTCGCTTGGTCCCCCCACTCAGAAGTGACGGTTGCATTTATCTCATTTAGAAAACGGCTAGGTGGATTGTGCTGGACGCCGCCGTAAACTAAACGTGACCCGGCGGATGTTAAGATCAGCTCCTCCTTCGCACGGGTAACACCGACGTATGCCAGGCGACGCTCTTCTTCAAGTTGTTTTTGGTCATAGAGTGCCTGAGCGTGGGGAAACAGCGTTTCTTCCATACCGGCAATAAATACTACTGGAAATTCTAGACCTTTAGCCGAGTGTAATGTCATAAGAGTGACAGCATCACTATTTAAGTCAACCGTATCGATATCACTCACGAGTGTAATTTCTTCTAGAAAATCCGCTAGTGCAAAACCATCATGCTCTCGCGCCGCGGCGAGTAACTCTTTGACATTTTCTACCCTAGCCTCTCCTTGGGGTGTGCCATCATCAAGATACTCTAGATACTTTATACGGGCTAGGAGACGTTCTATCAATTCTTGTGGTGGAAGCCTCTCCTCTTGTTTGGAAAAACTCTGCAGTACGTCGCCCAGGTCTTTAAACCCGTTAATTGCCTTATGCGTTAACCCTGGGCAATGACTGCTAAAGTTAAGCGCATCTATAAGCGCTAGCCGCTGCTTATCCCGCCACTCACGGAACCGTTGCAAACTGGTCGCACCGATACCGCGCGGAGGCAGATTCACAACCCGCTCAAAACTATTTCGATCGTCGGGCTGGAAGATAAGGCGCAAATAAGCAACGACGTCACGAATTTCCTTGCGATCATAAAAACGCAAGCCGCCAACTATCTTATACGGCAATCCGTAGCGGACAAAGGCTTCTTCAATCGCCCGACTTTGCGCGTTAGTTCGGTAGAGGACTGCGAAATCCCGGTAGCTGCGGGTGCTGGCAGCAACCTCATTACTTACATGCATGACAATTGCTTCAGCTTCGGCTCGTTCGTCCCTTACTTGAAACACCTTAACCGGTTGACCTTGGCCGATTGATGTCCAAAGCTTTTTATCACTACGCTGCTCAACCTTAGAGATAATTGCCTGTCCAGCATCCAATATGTTCTTAGTAGAACGGTAGTTTTGTTCCAACTTAATAATTGTGCAGTCAGGATAGTCACTTTCAAAATTGAGGATATTTCTAAAATCCGAACCGCGAAAGGCATATATATTTTGCCAATCGTCACCGATCACAGCTAGGTTTCGCTGTTCATTAACTAGTAGCTTGATTAGGTTATATTGGGCGGTGTTGGTGTCTTGGTATTCGTCAACCATGATGTACTTAAACTGATTACGCCAACGGTTTCGAACATCTGGTTGGCTATCTAGCATCCGTACTGTCTCGTTGATTAAGTCATCAAAGTCCAGACCGCCAGCATCCCTAAGCTCGCGTTGGTATCCAGGATAGACTCTAGCAGCAACTTGGGCAGTCGGAAGATTAGCCTGTGTTAAATATTCACTGGGACCTACTAGTGCATTTTTAGCAGTAGAAATCAGATGTGCCAGTATCCTCGGGGGGAAAGTTTTTTCGTCAACTGACAACTGGCGGCATACACGTTTTACGGCAGCTAGACGATCAGCTTCATCAAATATGACAAAAGATTTAGGAAGGCCAATCGAGTCAGCATCGGCTCTAAGTAATCGTACGCCAATCGAATGAAAAGTGCCCATATAGGGCATGAATGAACGGTTGTGGTCGCTGGCTCCAAGTAGAGCAGCAACCCGGATGCGCATCTCTTGAGCGGCTTTGTTGGTAAACGTAACAGCCAGAATTTCCAACGGTGTTGCCACGCCGCTTGCAATTATATAAGCCACGCGGTGCGTAAGCGTCTTAGTCTTACCGCTACCGGCGCCGGCCTGAATAAGCAACGGACCCTGAGTTGTAAGTACGGCTCGCTTTTGCTCTTGGTTTAAACCCTCCAGCAACCCCTCAATTTTTTGAGAAAATAATTCATTCATCGCTCTATCTAATTGTAAGGTGTTTTGCCGAAATAGTCAGTTCAACTTTTAGAATAAGCACCGACAGAAGCTGAAATATTGTAATTCACTGTGTCAATGTGTCAGTATTTGCTGCTCGGCACAGTATCGATTGAAAATACGCTGGCAATAGAAGAGCTCGGTATACTGCTGCTAGATGTGCTCGGATTACTCTTACAGAATGTAGAGCCAACCTCTTTGCCTTTAACTCCTTTTTGGAAGTGTATGGTTAAGTGCTTATCCTGGCCTGGCTAGAATAGCTTTTAGTAAATATCAATCATGCATAACTTACCCAAACTTTTGCAATAAGCATAGAAACTGCCACTACTGTTTTTCTGTTGCATGTAATGGGTGTAGGTCGGCCTGGGCAGCTCATCGGTTAGTTTTTAATTTCCACTCTGGAAGGCTTATATAAAATCCTCAACCGCACTTATGTAATCGGTTAGTTTAGCTAAAAGAGAAGAAACCGATGACGGCTATGGCGATGTTCGGTACGACGAAAGAGCGGGTCAACTTTTAGTATTAAAGAGGTGGGTATGCGGCAAATTAAAGCTATTGCTAATAATTCCAGTATCAAGTGCAACATCGAGCCAAACGACGGCCAGCAAAACAGCAACTATGCCGCCAATGATAATAAATTTAAGTTTACGTTTTTCTTTAGCGTTAATCGGTAACGCATATTTCTCTTCTTTGATCAACTGTGCTATTTCGGCCGCATGCTGAGCCGCCTTAGCTTCTGCCTCAGCTTGCTGAGCAGCTTTCAGTTGTTCATCGTTATGGGTCTTAGTCTCATTTTCGGAAGTGTCTTTTTCTGGTGGTAAAGCCGCAGGTTCAGCGTCCGGTTCTATATTGGTAGGCTCAGGTTCAGGCGGTTGAAGGGTTTCATGGTCGGATTCTGCCGGCGGTTTTTCGGTCTCCGAAGTTGTTGTTTGAGGTTGCGCAGCATCACTTGCAGCTGTATCAGTTTCGGCTTTCAGCTCTGCTTCATCAGTAATGGGTTCAATTTTGAGCACTCTTGACGCGGCTACCGGCGACTGCTCACTGTCGTCTTTTGGTTCGTCAGAGACCAATGTTGGATCAGTTAAAACCAGCCGCGGTTTAATTATTACCGGGCGTGAAGTTGGATCGGCAAGCGAAGACTTTTTGATGTCCTCGATAGGTTGGTCTTTAGACTTTGCCACTTGCTTTTGGGGCCTTTATTATTTTGTCTGCAGATAGTGCTGCTAAATGCACACCAGTAATGATATCGTGAAAACGCTCGTAATTAAGACTGGCACGGCCAACTAGTAAGCCATCAACTCCAGTAATCGCCATAATACCGCTAACATATTCGGGCTCATCGCTACCACCATATAACACACGGATTAATGACTCGGTGGTTTTGCCGTAAAGCTCTCGCACCTGAAAGCGTATCCAATCAACTGCAGCGGCAATCGTGTCCGGTTTGGCAGGTTCATTTGCACCGATTGCCCACACCGGCTCATAAGCCAGAACCAGATTCTCGACATCTTCTGAAGTTAAATTACTCAGAGCAGTTACTACCTGATCATGCAAAACTTGTTTGGTTTCTTTTTGCGTACGTTCTTCTTTGGTTTCACCAACGCATAAAATCGGCGTGATACCGTTACGCACTGCCGCCGCAACTTTATCTCTTACTTCATCAAGGCTTTCGTTAAAGTAGCGTCGCCTTTCAGAGTGACCGATGATTACATAATCGACCAATTCGCGTAACTGATTAAAGGATACTGCTCCGGTATAAGCTCCCTCATCAATAAAGTAGCCATCCTGAGCTGCCAGCTTAAACTTGTGACGGTCAATTTCGCGGCTGAGTGGTTGTAAGCATAAATAATTAGGCGCTAAAACTACATCAACATCGCGATATAACTGGATGTTTTTACCCAAACGATTCGCAAGCAAACTCGCCTCATGCACATTTAAGTACATTTTCCAGTTGGCAACTACGAGTTTAGGTTGTTTCATAATGCTTATCTTATTGTACCTTACTTGTCCTCCAACACTTCGACACCCGGTAGTTTACGCCCAGCCATTAGCTCTAAACTAGCGCCGCCACCCGTCGAAACATGATTGAACTGATCTATTAGCCCTTGGCTCTCAATATATCCTACCGTATCACCACCACCAATGAGACTGAAAGGCCGATTACCGAACTGACCAAGGATACCATCAACTACTAACTCGGTTCCATGCGCAAACGGGCCGGTAGACGAAATTAATGACGGGATTTCGGTGACACCCATGGTGCCATTCCAAACCACTGTATTAACTAGCTGTAAACAGCCGGCGATAAATGACCCGCTAAACGGTCCGATGTCTAGAATCATCTCATGGTTGCCGACGGTTGCTGAGCTAAGCGGTACGCGCCTCGGATAATTCTCGATTTCGGCCACTGCATGTGAACCCCAATCTACAATCCGGGTTTTAGTAGTCGGGTTTGGACTTGACGCAACCACTCCATCACGAGGTAAAACGAAAACAAACGATCTTTTTTTCGCTTCGTGCCGTGCTAAGCGGATAATATCTTTAGCCAGCGGCAGGTCATCTTTATCGCTCAGACTTTTGCCAATAAATACCCCGTTGGCGCTGAGCAAGGTGTTGCCCATGGCACCACCGATTGCCACAATATCCGCAAGTTCAATAAACCGTTTGATCAAATCAAGTTTGTCGGCGATCTTAGCACCGCCAATAATAGCCATGAGCGGATGTGACGGGTTAACCATAACGTTGGTTATCGTATCAACTTCTCGCTCCAGCAACAGCCCGGCTACGCTTGGTAAATATTTAGTCACTGCAACTGTTGATGCGTGAGCTCGGTGTACTACCCCAAACCCATCTTGAACAAATATATCGGCCGGGGCAGCAAGAGCTTTGGCGAAATTTGCATCATTTTTTTCTTCTTCCGGATGAAACCGTAAATTTTCACACAGCAGCACTTCCCCAGGCTTAACAGCTGCCAATGTTCTAGTGACAGGTTTACCAATACAGTCAGGTGCAAAATGGACCTTTGTTCTTAACATACGCTGCAAGACTTGAGCTATCGGGGCTAACGAAAATTCCGGTTTGACCTGACCGTCAGGACGGCCAAGATGAGAAATGAGGATCAACTTAGATTTCTGTTTCAGCAGGTATTCTAGGGTAGGTATAGACTGCTTGATCCTGTAAGAATCGATAACCTTGCCTTCACTTAGCGGTACGTTGTAATCTACTCTTACCAGAACCGACTTGCCCGATACAGCAATATCATTAATCGTCTTCTTGGCAAACATCAGTCAATAATCCTTACCTTAATGGTGTCGGTAGTACCCACAACACCAGGGTATTTTCCTGACACGGTGACAATAATATCTCCCCTGTCAAAAACTTTATGGTTGTGCAAAAAATCCGTAAGTTTAGTAGCTGCTGTTTTGTCAGCCGGCCTGATATAGGATTCAACACCGAAAACAAGTGCCAGTTGATGGGCCGTTCGTTTCAGATCAGTCACAGCGATAAGCGGAGTTTTAGCTCGCCTTGCCGCAATATTAAAAGCTGTGGCCCCCGACTTGGTTTCAGCGACAATGGCTCTTGCTTTAATGGTTGAAGCAAGTTTAATAATCGCATCGGCTATAGCAGCACCAACCGAGTGATCAGCTTCGTTATTGAAACTAACCGACAAAGGTGAATGTACTTCCGTATAGCGGATAATACGCTGCATCATCTTGACAGCTTCTACCGGATAATTGCCGCTGGCCGTCTCATCGCTTAGCATCAGACAATCAGCTCCGACAAGCACTGCCGTAGCCACGTCTGATACTTCAGCCCGGGAAGGTTCTAGCTCAGCCGTCATACTAATAAGCATTTGGGTAGCAACTATAGAAGGAGTACCGTAACGCAAACCCAAACCGATGATTTTTCGTTGCACTATCGGTATACTTTCAGCTGGGGTTTCAACTGCTAAATCACCGCGAGCGACCATAACTACGTCGGCTTCCTTGACAATTTCTTCTATATTTTCTATAGCAGATCTAGTTTCAATTTTGGCAATAATTTTAGCCTGGTAATTCATGCTCGACATCAGTTGACGTAACTTTTGAATATCTTCGGCTGACTGGACAAAACTGAGCGCTACGTAATCGAAATCCTGGTTTGACCCCCAGACTAGGTCCGAGCGATCTTTGGCTGTTATAACATCACCGCCAAAATCCGTATCTGGAACGTTAATGCCTTTGCGCTTTATTAGCATTCCATCATTTAAGGCCTCGGCGTAAATAATACCGTCTTTAATCGCGGTTACTATCGTATGGATTCGGCCGTCAAACAGTAATATACGTTCTCCGCGCTTAACTTTGATACTTAGATCATATTGGATCGGGAGGTGGCCTGTTTGAGCAAAGTCAGCGTTATGTTCTAATAACAAGGTCTGGCCTTTTTTGACATCAACTACACCTTCAAAATCACCGAGCCGAATCTTCGGACCTTGCAAATCTTGGACTATAGCCAACTCGCGACCCAAGTTTAGAGCTGCGTCGCGCGCCCACTTAATCTGCCGTTCGCGCTCTTCATATGTACCGTGCGAAAAGTTTAGCCTAATGCCGTTAACGCCGGCAGCCAGCAAGTTGTAAATCAGCTCTTGGCTATCCGTTGCCGGCCCAATCGTGGCGAGTATCTTAGTTCTACGCCAGTCACTGATCGATTTAGTTGGTTTTGTTTTTAGTCCCACCATTTGTTTTAGTATATGTACAGATAACAAAAATTTAAAGAATTTAATTATACGAGTCGGGTTTAAATTTAGTGCTCACCGAAGTAATTATATTCCTTGGATAAACTTTTCCCAGCTGCCATTACTTTTTAAGACAGCCACTGCCTCCGTGCAAGACCTAACCGATCAGATGAGACGGTTTGTGTACTGCCTAATTAAAACTGCACGCCGATTGGCTGATGGATAAAATTATATTTATTAGCAGCCGTTGCCGGCAATGTTCGCGTATCGACTTCGTCCCAGCCAACACGGTTCATTTCCGATATGGTCCAGGCGCCGGTTATTGGATTGACACTCTGCACAAATGCTACGTGCCCTAATCCTCCGGGGGCATTAGAATCCTGCATGATCGCTCCAAAACTTGGGGTATGATTAACTAAATAATTATCGGCGGTGGCGCGCGATGCCCAGGTTATTGCGTTTCCCCATGTATTAGGAATAGGCTCTTTAATTTGCAGTCGCCTTAGAGCTACCCAGTAAGTACACTCTCCATAATCATATGCGTCACTTGTAACTTTTGGAGATGTAAATAGACTTACTGCAGCCGAAGCCAGTGCGCTAATATTGGTGGCGCTGATTAAGGCAATAACCGGCAAACCCATTAAGAAAATCACAATTGCTGCGGCCGCAAATAGCATCTTTTTCATTGAGCAAAAAGTTCTTTCGGGTCAGTCGTAATTAACGGATGCTCGTTAGCAGAAGCAACAATGCTAAGAGCAACATGATTCAGATCGGCAATGATTAAGGCGTCGCCACGATCGCAAGTTAACAGAAAATTCTGTTCATATTCACTAAGTCTAAACTCAGCGACAACATTAGTTATGGTGGTTGTATCTTGGCGCATCAATATGCGCAGTGCGCTTTGACTCGCTATGGCTTTACCGAATTCGTTATTCAAAAAATCATTAGCCTGCTGAGATATAATGGCAACTCCAAGATAGTACTTACGTGACCGGCGGACCAATCCAGCTACAAAACGTGCGCTTTGTTCATGCTCCAGTAAAAGCCAACCTTCATCAATCACTAACAGACGTTTTTTGGGTTCTTGCTTAACCCTATTCCAAACAAAACTTGATATCATCATAATCATAATTTGCCTGAGGTTATCTGGGAGATCTTTAATGTCAAACACGACCAGTCGATTGCTTAGATCGATGTTGGTACAATTGTTAAAAACATTAGCCAAGGATCCGCTGACATATTTATCCAAACGTTTGCATAGTTCAATCAACCTATGCTTTTTTAAGTAATTGTAAAATGTCTGTAAAGTGATTGTTTGAGGATTAGAGTGAGCGTAGACTTCAAGTATCGCACGATCAATCATCGACTTTTCTTGCGCATTCAGCCCTTCGGCCATCAACGATATTAACTCCGTAAGATCTTGGACATGCTCGTTTAAATTGCCCTCTTTAGACAAAGCCCCGACGTCAAAGGGATTTATATGTTGTTTTGACTTAACCGATAGTTCTATAACAGTGCCTCCAACAGACTGAGCTAATCCGGAATATTCTCTTTCGGGATCTATTACAATACAGTCGGTTCCAAGCATCAGCTGGCGCAGAATTTCGACTTTAGCAGCATAACTTTTACCGCTCCCCGATTGTGCAAACGTTATCGAATTGGCATTATTAAGCGCAAAACGATCGAGCATTACAAGTGAGCTATTTGATTTATTGACACCGTATAATATGCCGTCTTGGGTAACCAACTCAGAAGAAATAAACGGGAAGCTGAGTGCAGCTGAGCTGCTGTCTAGATTACGCTTTTGCTTTAAACGATCTTCGCCTCTGGGCAAGACCGACTGTAAGCCGTCCAACTGTTGATAGTGGGCCGCCTTAACAAAAAATAATCTGGCCGCTAGTGTGTTCTCCAGCAAACGCGTCAATTTGTCGAGTTCGGATAAAGAGCTTGCAAGCAAACAAATATATACTGATATCTGGAATAATTTCTCTTGCCCCCGTTGGATTTTATCCCTTAACAATGTAGCTGACTCGAGTGGATCAGTGATATCCGATCCGACAATCCGGCCCTCTTTAATCATCGCGCGCTTAGTAGATTCGAGTTCCGTAATTTTGCGCTGCAATTTCGGGAGCGCAGATATTGCATCAATCTCCTCAATATGAAAAGAGAGATCGGCATTACGGTTAAAATTAACTAGATTGTCTAGCCATCCTGAATGTGCAACATAAGGATAGCCGCTTAAATACAGGGTCCTCAGATATTGGCCGTCAATAACAATACAATCCGGCTGCTCCTCTAAACCGGCATAGCTGACTAAACTAAGTTGGTTTTGTTCGCCGATACAAAAAGTATGGTCAGTTTGTGAACGTCTGATTAAATTAGTAAAATTCATGCGTTCTCCTTCATTAATGCGACATGCATCTGCTTTAATGTAGCCGGAATGAGCGGTTGGGTCTTAGCTTGAACCGGATTAAAAAAGCTATAGAAAAGGTTCAATAACTCCAGGCTGTCAAGCTGCCTTGCGTGCATGCCAAGCCGCTGTAATCCTCTTGCCACAATTTCTGTTTTCAGAGACAGTTGTTCACGTATACTATCCATGTCTTGCTTATTCTTAAGTTCAAGTGGTATGCATACATAAAAATTACGGCTTAAAATTTTATTGAGACTAACCAGGCTGCGCACAAACTGGCTATAACTTTCGATCTGACTTTGGTATACCGGATTGTTTTCAAGATCTAGTCTGTGAGCCAGCTCCTCCATGTAGCGATCAAGATCAATCTCGCGAACCCTGACAATAAATTGAACCTTAGAGTTCAAACTATTTAAGAAACTTTGGAAAATCTCAATTAACGCATCTTGTTCGGCCTCACTTTTAAGCTCAAAGTTGACCGCCGAAGTCTCTATAACACAACAATAGCAATTATTCGTCATTAACAGCATGCCGTCGCGAGCCCCGATAATGCCAATTTGATCAATTGCCGAACCGGTCTTATTTACTTTCCATAACCACATTTAACTGCCCCATATCGTCGGCATAAAATGCTATCTGCCGATTGCTTAAATATTCACCTACTGCAATTTGCTCAGCCGGTTTTAATATCGGCAGTCTTACTGCTTTGGCCACTCCAGTGGCAGATGGCAGCGAAGACTGAATTTCAGGTTTTACTTTTTCACAGCAACAAGGAGAGTGAGCGCTAAAGAGATAGCGCCGCGGTCTTAACCTATAGCCAGCCAGTAAAATTATCCATTTAAGAACTAACTGCCCGCGTACTTTGAGTGCAAGTGTGATTAAAGGCAAACTACAACAGATTATGACAATCAGCTTATATACTTTTACGTGCATAGTCGGTGGCAGACCGGCAAAAATCAAGGCTGCCATAAAAACCGGAATTATTAGAAGTATTATTTGGGTTAACGAAAGATTGGCGGCTATTGTATCCTCGATTGACGTAACCTGTGCGGGAACAATTGATGTTTTCATGAAGACTTCACATTCTTGCTCGAGGACGGTGTTTTTAACGGTTCGTGATTGATTTTGGGTTTATTCCCGGCAGCAAGCACCTGAGCACCTTCGCCTATGGAACCGGCAGCAGACGCGATAACGCCGTTATAGCTATGCCGAGCTGACAGCGCGAGGTAACTTATTCCATTTATAAAACTGGTGCCAAGCCTCCGGGCATAACGCGGGCCAATGCTCATATAGTTAAGCTGCATTAGTACACCTTGAGTCTTAATAAGGGCAATCAGAGTTGCAAGCCCGAGCAGCAGTGACATGATAGGATCTGGACTGCCATGACCAGAGACGACTACCGCCGCAAAAAGCGATCCGGCCAGCCCAAGAATGATAACGTGGATAAATAGCACAAAGACAGTTGCAAGATAAGTTTTGAGTGTATTTTCGGCAAAATCTCTAAAACCCGGAATTAACCAAAGTAAGATAATAATAGGAGCCAGAACCGCCCCAAGATAAAGAGCTACAATCCTGCCGACATAATAAATTAATAAGATTACGCTAAACACCAGAAATACCACAAATATAACTAGCGCTGCCAGACTATAACCCGAAGCCCCGCCTACGACATTAAGTAAAGCTTGCCAAGGAGTATTATTGCCGATACCTAAGCGAACTGCCGCAATCATTACGTTCGACAACTCGATTGCTCCGTCTAGAACATATATCGACGTATTAATTAAGATGAAGGCAAAGATTAACTGTGGTACCAACGAAGATAGGTTAACGTCCCTAAGTCCCAGTTGTTCAGCTCCCATGATATGGAAGCCTAAAAGTACAATCACAAGGACCAAAAGCCCATCAGCAATACCACTGCAAATTACCCATAAGTGCACGACACTGCTGCTATGTGTTAAGAGCGGTGTTGCTTTAGTGAAGTAATTTAAGGCTGAGATAAACGGTCTGCCTACAGTTTCAACGATAGTTTTAAACACACCGGTAATGGCACTTATTAGGATACCGACCAATCCACCGCCAGCAGACGCAGGTTTGATGGCACTTAAGTCGGGCAATTTATTTATGGAACTTACTGTTGATCCGCTATAAGTGCGAGTCAGGATTAATGCAATAGCCGATGCTGACAACACAACTGCTAAGCCCAGCAACGAGCGCGTCAACATGCGCTTAGACTTAACTAGCTTAGACGGATTGCCAGAACTAGTTATATAACTAATCCCTCCCCACACCAGGAAGAACGCACAAATCAGAGCCGCAAATCCGCCCAAACTGGCTAAAATAGGAGCTAAAAAGCTGTGGATGACCGGACTACCGTTCATTTCGCGCTACCCACCGAAAGCTGAACTCGCCAGACTGGTTACGATATTACTGAGAACAAAAGCCGCAATTGCAATCGCCAGCCCAAGTGCCGAGAAGACGATTGTGCGTTTAGCGTGTTCGAGGTTATGCGGGTTACCAGAACTTGTAATGTATTTAAAACCCCCTAGGACAAAAAACCCGGTTGCAACCAGCCCGGCAATACCCGTTAACGCAGTTATGACGCTCCGGATAAATGAATCAACCTGGCCCATTTGCGCGCTGGCTGCAAAAACCGTTCCTTCTAAATCAATAGCTGTTATGAGGGACAACGGTATTGCTGCAAAAAGTCTATATTTAAAATGATTTGACGTATTCATAACTAACCCCCGCTACTCTAAGTTCGGCGTGGATTATATGGATACTCCTGAATAACACGCAAGTTAAAACTGTGGATTTTAAATTAACGATCTACGAAAACTCTATCTCTTGGCTTTAATTTTGTAGCTTTTGCCGCCACGATTTATCTGAATTACCAAACTGCAAATCATAAGGATTATGCATTAAAAAAAGTAGCTACATAAGCGCTGAATTTTGTCTGAACTTTTCACCAAAGCCTTGCGGGATCATTCGTGTGCAATCCATCAAAAAGCACCGTTTCACTTGAGGTCTTTTTTGAGTTGTTCGTATTCTTCCTTATTTATCTCACCCTTGGCGTAGCGCCTTTTAACAATCTCTAGCGGGTCATCAGATGAAGCTAATCCTGGCCCATGGTGTCCCCATAACCGGAATACGGAATAGAGAAGCATTATAAAAACAATCAAAAACACCGAACCCATTAATATCCCCCAACCCCAGTGGTAAGCATTCATCGGACCGTAGTAATACATGATTTTACACACTCCTTATATAAATTATCTTTATTATTGACTATCTATCTTAATACTAGCTATGACATAGCCCACACACTTTTTGTCTCATTGATCGACAGCGCACTCAATGTATTGACTGGTCCAATAGCTTCTTTACTCTGCGTTATAATGCGTAAATCAGGTCTAATAGAAATAACAGGACTAGCCAGTTTATTGATGCGGCGCACACTTATTCCGATGAGCATTATTAAGCTCAAGCTGGTGCTGCCGCCGATCTGGATTTCTATCCCCAAGAGAAGCATTGGTAAATCTATTTCTATGATAGTAAACGATGTCATAACATTGGCCAGCTTAGTCCAGTTATTTCCGGAATGAAGTTTGCCAGGCTATGGCGATATTTTGCTGGCTATCTGGTTGTTTTTGTAAGCTTTAGTTTTTACAGCCGCAAGCGAAACAGTTATGTGGAGTTACAGAGAGTCGCGGGGTTGTATACACTAAGCCCTATGATCAATAAAACAATAGGCGATGAAATTATCGGGTAGGGCAAGTTTTTCGGGTGAGTCATAAACCATTTTATATTAGTAATGCATAGACTGTATGACTAGTTTTGCATCTGCATAATTTGGGTCATTCAATAAATTAGACAGCGATACTGGCACATAGTTAGTTTGACTGCTACCTACTGGGTCGGTGTTGTAGCCAAGACCTATAAAAATTACGCCGCTAACGTTTTTGGCGTTAAAGTAATCACTATAATTAGTAGAACTCTGAGAAAGATATGCCTTATCTATGGGTGCACCAGGTGTTGTTTCGGACGACCACATATCAAGAAAAGCCGGTTGATTATTAAATGTTACTCTGTCTGACTGAACTATATTACAGCCGCCGTAAGGACATACGTCCTGAACGCCGCCACCCACATGTATATATATCTCAAAATTATTACTGGCCTTTAAGTATACATCATCATTATTAGCAACGGTTGAATCGTCTGTTAATGTGAAGCTTGGTGGATATTTGAAACTTAATTTCTCATTTTTGGTTGTATAACTAGCCCAGCCGGAATACGGATTTGACGCAGTAGACGGGGGGGTTGGATTGGTTGCGCTAGATTGTTTACTAGATCGTGCTTTTAGTTGACCGACTTGGTGATTTAAGGATGCCACTTCTGTATTTAGGTTATCTACCTCCTTGTGCTGCCAGAAGTAAGTACCGGCAATTGCAACAATAAGAATCACTAGACCAACAATTATAACTATAGGTGAACTCTTTATTTTTGATTGATTCGCGTTTAATGATTGCTGTGGTGGAACTGGCTCGGATGGCTGCATATTTACTACGGGCAGGTTATCCATAGGATAAACTATATCACGAACATAAGCGTTAATGTATCTCGTGTATCCGTCCATAACATATTGGACTGCCGTGCATCTAATCGTAACTCATCCAGCATTGCTTTGGGGGAGCTTTTTGCTCTAAGGGTCCAATGAGGGCGTTCTGTGTTATACCAAATCAACCAATCCATCATTGATAGCAGGAATTACGCGTTTGACTTGAGTCAGTGAGCCGTTAGGCTCACAATCTATTCTGAAAGGAATAGATATATGGCTCAAAAACAAAAATGTAATCTAGGTCTCTACCGTGACTT
>JAJYZG010000004.1 GCA_021800155.1 bacterium | reverse complement strand
AGCAGTAACCTGGCAAAAGAAGTTGACCACTTGGCATAACCGCTACGAGAACTTCGTTAGGGAAAGGACTGATGTAATTAACCCGAAGCCACATAAGAGAAAATGGTGGTATACCCACGGCAGGCTCGGAAGTGCCTACTACCAGCTAAACAAACTAGTTCAGGATAACCAGTTATTCACCTACCTAGATGAAGAGCTACTAGAGAAAGTCGGACAACCAGTACCTAGAACCACTAACTATGTTGAGGGAGGTATTAACTCTCAGCTGAAAGAAAAACTTAAACTGCACCGAGGCTTAAGCCAAACCCACCAGCAACGCTTAGTAGATTGGTATCTTTACTCACGAACTAAAGACCAAAAACCTCCACGAAATGTCCTATAGCTTTAAATTAAAGATTAACTCGTGTCCGGTATCATTGGGGTGTATGCCATCAGTTAATAAACCTTTGTAACCTTTTTTTAAATATTCATCACTAACTTTTACGCAAGTTAAAGAGTTAGCATCGCAATGTGCGTAAAGAGTTTGATTAAATAGTTTAATTCTGTCATTCGTATAACATTTACCACTTGAAGACGATTCGATAGGGTTAGTCCGGCTTTCGTCAACTGGCAGCAGGTCTATAAATAAGATTCTAGGCGAATGTCTCTTAGTTAGTTCTGTTAGTTTATGCAGTTCGGCTTGATATTGTTCTGGGGTAGATACTAACTCGTCTTTTTTTCGGTGGAGAGTATCATTAGTTCCCGTAGCGAAAATAAACGCATAGTCCTCTTCAGGCCATAGCCTAGCTTGGGTCTCAACTTCAAATCTTTTAACTATATCTTTTGTCATATTACCATCAATGCCGAGATTATAAACTTCATGATAATTTTTGATACCGGATTTAACCTCTTCAGCTTGAACATAGGCTTTCAGTCTGTCAGCCCAACCACCTTTACTGTCCCAAAGTCCTTCAGTGATACTGTCGCCGAAAATAAATATAATCATCGCTACTCTTTTTCTACCACGACAGCTACTATCTCTGGGAAGTAAAATCCTGGAGGGTCAGCTGAATCTGCCTCGTGCTTTAGCTTGTCAAATAGACGATTACATTGGTCGGCTACCACTTTATCCGCGTCCTGAATTTCCAAATCAACCCTAGCTGCACCTCTAAGGTTCAGCACTAAAGAATAATCGGTCATTTTTGGAAGAGCATAACGTTTAGTTGTTAGCTGAGCGTGTTCGGGGAGAACTGACCTCACAGTTCCTTCTAATTTTGCCCCAAACGATGCATCGAAAAGCATATGCTCACAAAATAAGCCCCTGATGCCATTAAATACCTCGCTCCCATGAGCAGAAGTCCAGTCATAATCCATGAAAATTACCTGACCAGGTCTATTGACAACTCGTATTGCTTCCTTCGCTCCTTTAGCTTTGTCTTTCCCAAGGTGCGCTAATACAAATCTGGCATGGCATACATCAAACGAATTATCGTCAATAGGCAACTGTCTTAAATCTCCAGCAACAGTCTCCGCTCCCGATCGAGCCTGTAAGCCAAGGAAACCCCTGTTACTATCTAGGGCTATATATTTTGCCCCAGCAGCTCTAATGTACTCGCTTAGCATGGTGTTAGAACCGGCTCCAATGTCAAGGAACAAAGTGTCTTTGATGATGTCTCCTATCAGGTCGATAGACACTTCATATGGCCAACTAAATTCTCTTAGCCTTGTTTGCTCAGAATCTATCTTGACGTTTGCTTCGTAAATATTAGAAGGCTTCTTATTCATTTTTAGAAATTTAAGCCGACACCTTATGATTATGCATGGATCCTCTTATTTTAACTTCAATTGGTATAGATTCCGATGATCTATCTGTAATATGTGGGTCCTTAATCACTTGGACAATAGTCCCACTAATTAATCCCTCCCAGTTATCGTGGGGATCGACGTATATAGGGTTAAAATCTTCGATAGATTCAGATCGTAGGATTACCATTTGGTTAGAGTAGTCGAAGTATATTCGCTTTATGTTGGCTAAATCGTTTTCTACGACTACTACTCGCTCTCCGTCCTTAGGTGTTAGCAAGGTAGAATCGACAATAACGAAGTCGCCATCGTTAATTGTCTCGCCGTGTATATTTGAGGCATTCATAGAGTTACCTTGAGCCTTCAAGGCATATAAATGACGAATGTTTTTAGATCGGAGTTTGGAAGGAGATACCTTAAGATAACCTTCAATACGCTCGTCGGCAAAAATATCAGCCGGACCGCAGTTAGCGCTGCCAACAATAGGGATATTAGCGAGCTCGATAACAAAGTCGGCTCGACTATTACTATTCGCCTTCTTAACCTGCGCCTTTATCGGCAGTTGGCTGTCTTTTAATATTCCCTCTGCCGCTAGTTGCTCAAGATGATAAATAACATTCTGCGGATGAACGCGGGCATAGACGTCATCGCCTTCGGCGAGCTGGCGACCGATCTCCCGGTAGCTCAGCTTGGAAAGGTCTCTCACTTTAGAAAGCTGTAATAACTTCTTTTGAATAGGGTGCATTGTGTACTTAGTATAACATACATAAATAATACAACAGTAAAAGAAATTAACTACTATTGACAGGCTATTCAATAAGAATTAAAATTAAAATAACGATACTCAAGCTGAGAGCGCGAGAGTAGCGAACAGAAATCTTAATAATTAATAAGTGAGGGTAAAATTATGGGACCATTAAACCCAATATCGCCGTCTGGATCAGGACTCGACAGTCTTTTGGGCCACCTCGGCAAATTAAATATCAAAAAACCTAGCACAAAAGCTACCGGTAACTTCTTTAATGATTTGGAGAAGATTGCCGTTTGGAACAAATCGGCTACTGTTCCTGGCTCGGATGCCCGGGTCTGGAGGAAAGATGCCTGTGGCGCTTATATCAAATGGAGCGACTATGGCAACACCAACAGCAAATGGGGTTGGGAGATAGACCACATCTTGCCTGTAGCCCATGGCGGGACTGACGCTGTTAGCAATCTTCAAGTCTTGCATTGGCGGAATAATCGCAGTAAGGGTGACAATTTAGGTACTAATTACTGCGTAATAAGCTATACGGGGGTAGTAGGATGAAAGGAACAGAGGTAAAAGATGACGTCAAAACTTACATTAAGCAACTAGATAAAATCATAAAAAGCAATGGTTTGGCAAAATCTAAGATTGATGAAATTTGTGATCTAAAATTGCCGGCCAATAATGCCAACGCGGTACTGATTTACCAGAAAGCTCTTGAAGCAAGGCAACCAGCTAGATCTCCCAAAGAGTTTGCTGATATACCGGGAATTGTTGAAGATCTCACCGAAGTAAGAGCTTTGAATAAAGTGAAGCGTATCGAAATGATGCTAAAAGATTTAAAGGCCATGAACTATTACGGCTTTGGCTATGAATTAGAAGCATATTATATTTCGGATTCACCCAACTTAAGACAAAATAGGAGGCTGGTTTGGCATAAGGAAGTAAGCGATCAGCCAACAATTGCCAAGAGCTGCAAAGTAGTTAATAAATGGGCGAAGGAAATCCCACAATCATTCAAAGAGGGTAAATTAGCCTTTAGTTTGGCAAGGATTGATTCTGGCTGTGTATGCTTTGATAGTGGGGGTAATTGCGTGTCATACGTAAGAGGCGAGACAGTAGCTATATAAGGAGTCAGCGAAAGCCAAGCAAAGCGACAAGACACTTTTAACAATTAGGCCATAGCGGAAGGAGTAACTATCAGCTGATTAGCTGGTTACATTTCGCTATGGTCTTTTAATTTGGAGATGAGAAATGAAAAATTCAGACATAATAATACAGTACATAGACATCAAGAAACTGAGGCCGACTGAATATAACCCCAGAGTTTGGGATGAGCTGGCGGCAGCAGACCTAAAGGAAAGTATCAGTAGGTTTGGTCTAGTTGATCCTCTGATCGTTAATAACGCGCCTAACAGAGAAAATGTAGTAATAGGTGGACATTTTCGACTTAAGGTTGCAGGAGAAATTGGTATTACAAAAGTACCTGTCGTATATATAAGCATTTCTGACATAGAGAGAGAAAAAGAACTAGTGATCCGTTTAAATAAGAATCTGGGTGCTTGGGACTTAGATTTACTCAAAGAATTCGACGAAAATCTACTAGCAGATATAGGTTTCACTAGCGAGGAACTTGACGACCTATTTGATATAGAAGAGTTAGTCCCAGAACAGTTTGACCTTAAAAAAGAACTTGAAAAGCTGGACATCACCAAAGTTAGTGTCCAGAAGGGGGATGTTTACCAATTGGGCGATAATCGCTTAATGTGTGGCGATTCAACCATAGAGGCTGATTTTGACAAGCTCATGAATGGCGATAAGGCAGATATGTGCTTAACTGACCCGCCTTATATATTAGACTATCTTCATGCCAAAAGGCACGGCAAGCCAACCGAAGGCTTTGGTGCTAAACGTAATAGGCGTTATCTCGAAACAGATGTTCTGCCAGATAATTTCACCGAACTTTGGATGGCTAATGTTGCCAATCATGCCAAAGCTGACTTCAGCATTATCTGCTACGAAAACTGGAAGAACCTACGAATTATATGGAGCGAGATGGAGAAACATTGGAAGGTCAAGAACATGATCGTCTGGCACCTACCTAACCGCCATCAAGGCTTCGCTGCTAAATATAAGTTCTTTTCTAAGCACGATATCGCTATGGTGGGTGCCAGTGGCAACGTACCATATAACCATAACGAAGAAGCAGATGGCCTACAGGAAGAATATGAGACTGCTCTCTATGCTATTGCCGGAAAACCACAATGGGAAGGCTACGATAAAGGTAAGCGCTACCAACCAACTGATTTCATAGAGTTTAATGCCGGTGACGAAAAGCACTCGGGACAGGGCGTAATCTTTGGAACAAAGCCTATAGATATACTAATCCCATACATTAAGGTCTTAACAAAGCGAGGAGATTTAGTAATAGAGCCATTCTGTGGGAGTGGCAGTACACTAATTGCTTCAACAAAGCTAAAAAGGCGCTCCTACCTCATGGAGAAATCACCAATCTATACAGAAGTTGCAATCAAACGATGGGAAAAACTAACGGGATTGAAACGGGTTAAACTAAATGGCCAAGAACAAGGAGCAAACCAAGGCCCAGCTACTTCAACGGTTATCGGAAGTTAGGATAATTGAAATAGCTTGTAAATCGGTCGGGATTTCCCGAGCGACCTATTACCGTTGGCTTCAAGAGGACAACCTATTCGCTCAAGCTTGTAAAGCTGCGATTTGGCAAGGCACCGAAACTATATCTGACCTTGCTGAGTCGCAGATTGTCTCAAAAATTAAGGGCGGAGACCTGAAAGCATCTACTTATTGGCTCGAGCATCACAGAGAGGAATATAAAAAACCTGGCAAGGGGCCTCGAGGACCAGCTCATACTTGGGAAGGACCTGATGATCGAATTCCTAGGAAGCTATCCAATGAAGAAATCGATCATATGATTGAGACTATGAAAAACTTGAAATCACTGGCCGAACAGTCTGCCACCTAAAGAAAGTGTCAGATTACAATGTGGGCGTATCCTCGAATACTCGGTTCTTAAATTCATTTGCTTCGATTACGGTATTGAAGAGGCCAATCTTTTCACCCGCATGCTTATTTACGCCACTATATGTTAAGCTCGGGTCTTCATAGCGTTTGAACTTATATACGGCGTCATTCATTAAGTTGTCGTTAAATACACCGAGACTAACCAATAACTCAAAATCTTTTATAGATAAGCCAGTGACCTTCTTAAATAAACCAGGCTCGAGCTGTGTGATTATATCTTTTAAGGTTTCTTCACGATAGTCGGTTAGGTACATAAATATCGGGATTCGTGTAGCAAACTTTATAAGCTTTTCTTGAATTTGCCTTCGTTTGCCTTTATATTCCTTTTCGTCTTCAGAAAGCTCCTTTTTCTCCTTAGGGGTTAGGTCGCGCTCATTTGCTTCAGCCTTTAAATCTTTAACTTTTTCTGTTTTGTTAATAATCGTTTCAATATCTTGGTTAAGGCTACGAAAACCCTCAATATTCATAAGTGCTTGCATCGCTTCCTCGCTAGCCATTAGGCGAGCTAGCGTGGCATTATCAACATTTACAAGCAGTGCACTTTCCCAGCGTCGCGCCAAAAGCGTAGCAGTTGTGCCACTCATAGCTATATCAAGTACTCCGGCGGCATCAATCTGTTTCATTGAGCTACCGTCATAAGCTAGAACTGGTAAGAAGTGGATAAACTCTTCTACTTTTTTCTCCGGACGTTCTTCGTTAATACTAAGCCGATCACTATATTCAGCTATTTGTCGAAGTGCACGGTTTAGTGCGAAGTCGAATATATAGCACTCTTCTTTAAGAATAGTTGTTGTGCCGTTTTCATTAGGGATTGTCCAAGGCGTTTGTACGCGAAATGCTGCCTGGAAGTATGTTTCTGGGCTTGATGTACTTCGGAGCATGAAGATGCCACTCCAGGGCTTAACTGATACCCCGGTTGTTAACTTTCCGCACGAGAGGGTTATTGTCTTTGTTTTTAGCGGATCGTCCATTGCTTTCTTTACGGGTGGTAGTGCGTCGAGACCTATACCAGCTTTTGCACCAGCGGCTACGACGACCTTATAGTCGTGATAGAAAACGTTATTGCGTCTAGAAAGCAGCTCCGACATTGCGTGGCAGCTTGCTACGCTCGGCAAAAACCAGAAGGTGTGAGTAAGGCTTTGCAGTAATGGGGCATGAGAAAAAGGCATAGGAGGCTTTTTAGCCCCAAGTTTTAAGTCATCTATGGTAGTTTCATTATATGCACCACGAATAAGGTCGAGCCACTTTTGTACTTCGTCTTCGTAAATGAAACGTGCTGCATTACCTGTGCCTTCCGCTTTAAAGAACTGATTAAGATCAAACTCGTCAAATTCTCCGCGATCAGCAACCTCAGCGATACTCTCGGGTAATTTATAGGTCATCATTACCATTCTAGGTAGAGTGGCATATGGATTCGGCCCGTCAGAGATATTCCAGTTTTCCTTTGCTCTTTGTTCATCACTGTATGTCCAGTTGTAAATTTGATCCTCAATAAATTCTCCAGACGCGATTGCCCTAAAGGGAGTGCCTGATAAGTATAGATAGTGTTTTGTTTTAATTGCTGTAGATACATTTTCTTCCTCGAAGTACTCAATGCCTTCACCCTGAGCGAATTTTTCTTCGTCGGTATCTTCTGCTTCGAATAAATCCTTAGCATTCTCGCGCCAAGCGCCATAGTGATATTCGTCAAACACTACAGCATCCCATTCAGTCTTATGAACCCACTCGTTCTTAGCCTTAATGCCACCAACCTTGTTTTTACCTAGAAAATCCTGGAATGATCCAAAACAGACAATAGGCAGGTTCTTGTCTAAATCGTCGACTTGGTTCAGGCTATGGTTAGAAATAAATTGCCAACCTTCAAAATCCATATGATTTTTTAAGTCTTCTTCCCATGCGTTTTCTACTGCAGGCTTAAATGTTAATACAAGTACACGGTTCCAGTTCATCTTTTTGGCTAATTGATAAGTGGTAAATGTTTTACCGAAACGCATTTTGGCGTTCCATAAGAAGTGAGGAGTCTTATGTGGGTTTTCCGCTTGAGCATGCAAAAAGTAACTAGCAGTTTTTTCAACGGCTTCTTTCTGCTCAGGTCGCATACTGAAATTATCTGTACGATTGTCGACATTCTCTTCTCCAGATTGTACAGCAAGAATAGCTGCCTTCACTTGGGCTAGAGAAGCTTTAAACCACTCGCCACCTGAATTGATAATACCTTTACTAAGTAGCACTCGGTGAACGTTATGATCTGTAAAATAAGTACCGTCATATTTAACAGCAGGCTCATCTAATAAAATGGTCGGGGTAATTCCGGCTGTGCCAAGTTGTTCTTTTATACGATCTACGGACTTTCGTGTTGTGTAGCCAACTTTAATTAGCCCTCTATGTTCCAAAGAATTGGGAAGTTCATAGGCGTATATGCGCGGGTCTGCATCTGGGCGACCAGGGAAAAACCGCTGTGTCATTAATTAAGCTCCATAGGTCGGATCATAGACTCTATAAACTCAACTTCTTCCGGAGTTATCCCATACTTTTCATATAGTTTTTCGTCAGTCCATGATTCATTAAAATCCTGACTTGGAACAAATTGATAGACTTTTGATGTTGCGTGTTGTGTATTCTTACGAAGTAGTACTAAGAAACGAAGAAAGCGAGTTGAAACATAGGTTGCTAAATTCTTTGCCTGTTGCTCATTATCATATGCGCCAACAACAATGTAAGTTTCAGTACATGCGCTATTTGGGGCAACAACAATTGGTTTACCGAGTATAGGGTGGGGAAACGAATCGCTACCACTGCCTAGTGCAGGTACAAGCACTTTGTACTTATCAACAATTTCCTTATTTTGTAATAGTTCTGCTCGGCTGACATAACCTACACCGCCATTTTGATATAGAGCAACCGATTCTTCGAACTTTTGTTTTTTTCCCTTAAAGAATGTCCTGAGTCCAAAAGGTTTAGATGAGCTAATTTGAAGGGAGAGGCTCTCTTCATTCTTCGCCAGTATCTTATCTAAGATACTTATGGCTTCGTTATAACGGATAAATGTTGATGCACCCTTTTCCAATAAAGGTCTCTCCATCGTAGAAGTAATTCTATCTTTCTTAAACGTGGATACTTTGACATCTCCGGCGTGGTCACGGTCCCATAAGAAGTACATAACACCGCCCTTGATTTGTACGCCGCTGAAAGCATCGATTGCCTCAGGATAATCAACAATTTGGCGAACATGGTTGTCATGTAGCATTTTGTCTCGAAATTCGTCTAATCCTTTACCTCCGCTGTACCAACGGGCAGGGATTATCATAGACAAATAGCGTGGCTGTAGCTTGGTAGCTTGCTCTACAAACTTTTGATAGATTGGCGTAGCACTTGTACCAAAGCCGCCGTCACTTAATTGATACGGTGGATTGCCAATAATGACATCAAATCTCATTTTGTATAACTCCTTTGGATTATTAGTGTGAATAAACTTATATGCATGGGTTTCCAAATCTTCGCTACGATCATATTCGGCTTTGTTAGCCCCACAAAAAACGCAATGATCGTTGAACCATCTGTGCTCGGTTCGAATGAACTCGATATTTCCGTCCTCACTATCTAAAGTAGTGACGATTGAATACTTACCGTTTGCGGTTTTGCTGCAATATAAGCTGCGCCTGCTAAGCAATGCAGTAAGTTCAGTTATAGCCATACCATACAGTTGGTTTGTGTAGATATGATCTATTCGTTTTTGCACATCTGGAATTTGATCAGCTAATCCTGTCATTAATCGTTTTGCAATTTCTCTCAGAAACACGCCACTTTTCGATACTGGGTCTAGAAATGTCGCATTTTTGTCGCTCCAGAGCTCCTTTGGCAGCAAATCAAGCATGGCGTTTGCCAACTTAGGAGGAGTAAACACTTCATCGTTACTTAGGTTAGCCAAGCAAGTCAAGACATCTGGGTTGTAAGTAGTTTCAATCATGGCTCTCCTATTTTAAGAAAATGTGTAAGCGGGTAATCAGCTATTGGGCGGGGTATAAATGCGTTTTCTCCCAATATCTCAAACAGTGAACCTGGCTCAGGAAGTGCGTTTTCTAATAAATTGGCCAGCGTATAATCGCGTCTTTTTACTAAGTTGTCTTTAGCTATATTCCATTCTGAAAACACAATAGCTTTTGATTCATCCGGAGTTTTAAGCGTTAATGCATCACCTTGAATTATATTTTTTGACAGAATAAAGCTAACACTGTTTCTACATGAAGCCTTACATTTATTTTTGTAGAGACGGGCGTATTCCTCATCAAATAACTTATATAACCTGTCGACGCACTCTTGTACGTTATCTTCCAAAAGATCCACTCCGTAGATACTGGAAACGGCTATGATGGCGTATTTTTCATATTCAAATTGACTTTTTCTATACCGTTGTTTAACAATTTCTAGCTTTCTTCTCAATATTTCATATAGGAAATTTCCAGTGCCACACGCCGGTTCAAGAAATCTAGAGTCGATTCTCTCGGTCTCTCTCTTAACAAGATCAAGCATGGCATTAACTTCTTTTTCATGAGTAAAGACCTCGCCATGATCACGAATTCTCTTCTTAGATTTGTGGGCTATTGGTACAGACAAATTAAATCCTTGTATTATGTAATAATGTTAACACTTTTACACCTGTTAATTAAAAGATAAACTCCTAGACTTATAAAATGTTTGCGGTACCTTGCTTAGTATGGAAACAAAACAAGAGATAAAGTATTGTCTGTATGCCCGTAAATCAACCGAAAGTGACGAAAGACAAGCTATGTCCATTGACTCGCAAATCAAAGAAATGACTAGCATGGCCGAACGTGACGGCTTAAATGTTATCGAAATCAAACAAGAAAGCCACTCAGCAAAGCAATCAGGACAGCGACCAGTTTTCTTGGAGCTACTATCAGATCTTCGCACCGATAAGTTCCAAGGAGTCCTGACGTGGGCTCCTGATCGATTGTCTAGAAATGCTGGCGATCTCGGTTCATTAGTGGATCTCATGGACTCAGGAAAGCTGATCCATATACGTACTTTTGGTCAGAGTTTTAGTAATACGCCAAATGAAAAATTCTTGCTTATGATCCTTTGTAGTCAAGCGAAATTAGAAAATGATAACAGAGGCGTTAACGTAAAACGAGGCATTCGAGCTAAGTGCGAGATGGGTTGGCGACCGTGTATGCCACCAATAGGTTATTACAATAGAGCTTTTAATGGCATAAAGGATATTGTTGAAGATCCGGAGCGAGCACCATTTATAAAAGATATGTTTGAACGCGTTGCGCTTAAACAAAATAGTGGACGGACAATAAAACATTGGCTGGATGAGAGTGGTTTTACGACTAGAGCTGGAAAGAAGGTCACCATTAGTCAGATTTATCTTATGCTTAAGAATCCCTTTTACTATGGTAGTTTTGAATATCCAAAGAAAAGTGGTACTTGGTACGATGGCTCACACCCAAAGCTAGTAAGTAAGGAGTTATTTGATATGGTACAAACTCAGCTTGACGCTCCACAGAAGTCTAAGTGGGGAGCTAAAGAGTTTCCCTTCCGCAGATTTCTTACATGCGCCAGCTGCGGGTCACAAATAGTTGGTGAGGAAAAATTCAAGAAAAGGGTCGATGGCGGTAAAAACCGACACGTTTATTATCACTGCTCACGTCAAGTTGATTACAGCTGTCCTGAACCTTATGTAAAAGAAGAAAGAATAATTGAAGAATTGCTCGGTAAAGTAGGTAGTCTTAGGCTGGACGAGAAAGCGGTTGAACCCGGACTTCTTGAAGCTATTAAAAAGTTTGCGCTAATGGTTAAAGCTACAAACAGCAACTTTAGACTTGCCGAGTCCTTCCATGCCTACTCAAAGTATGTACTTGAGTCAGGTACAGATTTTGAAAGAACTAGGTTGATCCGTAATATAAGCAGCAAACTTAGTATTCACAACAGATCCATCTTGGATATTAAAGCGCAACCCGTCTCATCCGGACAAAAGCTTTAAACCTCTACTTATTGCGTCGCGGAGCAGGCTAATTGCATTTTGAACTTCAGGATGACAGTCACGTGTTTTTTTACCAGACTGACACAGGCATTGATAATGACCACGCCACCTTTGGGCTAGCAATTTGTTTGCTCCTCCTTTACCTAGTTGTCCTGTTAGAGATTTATAGGTTGAGCCTATATCGCGATCATCTGGTTGCTCCTGCCGGCCTAACCATTCCAACAGACCAAGATAGCCGTGGCTAAGCTCACCCCACAACCAGATTTGTGTCTTATCATAATGTGACTGGGCAAACAGGTACGGAATAAGTAGCTCTTCGACAAACACATCCAACTTGAAGCCGCTTCGAAAAGTTCGCTCCATGTCCATTGTCGCCGCAAGGCAAAGGGCACCGTTCTGCTCATACTGGTGCATATCAAGCAAGCTTTTGCCTAGTCGCTTAGCTGTTTTAGTTAGCTTTCCGCCAATCTCGTGTGCTGAAGGGTAAGGCTCACCCGCTGTCCATGTGATTCTGATTTTATATGTATCACTGATTAGTAGATAATCCGCTGGTGTAGTACTTAAAATCAATTCTTCTGGCGGGTTAACAAGATATTGGCCACCAGTCCTGAGCATTCTGAAATGTAAATTCCCTTCTATTTCTCGAGATTTAACATCTTTTAAGTCCGGATAGTATTCAGCTAGCCAGTTTAGGTCGTTGAGCGTCCACATAGGCGTTGGCCGAGTATTAGTATGCCCAGGGTTGCCGAGGTGTTATATTCCGGGCTATCGGGCTAGCGACAAATTGTCTGGGCTTTGTTACAGTCGTAAGTGTTTTAAGATTATCAAAAACGTCTTCTTTGTTTACGCAGGCTGGAAGCTGCTGGGCTATTAATAGTGCATCTGCTTGGAGCCGTATAATTAAGGTGCGCTCAGCATCAGTTAGCGAATCCACATAGCCATCAATCAATCGAGTAGAATCTGCCCGATCAGGGATTTGAGCGCTACTTAGGTGATCTGGCAGTGCTTTGAGGCAGGCAACGACAGCTTCAATTGTTGAGAAGTTTGGGTTGGCTTTAAAAAACATACTTACGATTTGCTCCAGGTGAAAGGATTTGAGCTTAAAGTCGTCTTTATACGCCATCTTGCAAGCATGCCTCCAGCCTTTGACTAGTTTGGCGGCGTGGCGAAAGTCACTATTGGCTTCGTTAAGGTCACTAGATGCTTTAATATAGCCGCGCGGATCAGATTTAATCCAGCCAATTGGCCGCTCGGATGCTTTATCGTACCGTTGCTGACGGTTTCGACGGTTAAGCCGCAATATTTCAGGAACCGAATAAAGAGCTTGGCTGTACTCGTTCTTTTCCTTTAATTCGATTGCCGGTACGATATCAATACTAAAATCTCCTTCCGGCGAATCGGCTAATTCAACAGTCACGGAGTGGGTTTGGGCGTAAACACGTTTGACTTGAGTCGAAGAGTTTTTATAGCGATCTTCAAGTTGTTTCCACAGTTGGTGTATTAAGATGGTCGGGTCGTCACGTACAGTTACGTCGGTGACGGGGTATATGACATCGAGGTCATGAACTGGATCGATAGAGGTATACCTAGGGTAGGAACCTGATCGGAAGCACACTCCATCTAGAAAACCTTTTAGCTCGACGTATTTCTCGGCGATGTAAGCTCGTTGTTCTGGCTTTGGCGAAAGGTTATCGCGAATGTAACCGTTGACTATATTGTTGATTGTGTCGTGGTCCATTTATTTATCCTCCGGGTAAGTGCTCATAACTGCAAATATGTCAGAGATTAGCCTTAGAGGCGTATTGCACATTGAATGGTAGGAATAGCTTTGTAATAAGGCAATGTCATCGCTACCAATTTTGGTTGGCCCGGCGTAGACAATAACCGGAACTTCGCGTTGCTTAGCCGCACTGAAAGCATCTTTGAAGGCTTGTGAGGCGGGAGTATAGCCGATTATTACTAGCCTAAAATCATTCATGATGTCAGCCGCTCTACTATCAGACGACGGAGCCCCGACATCAAAAAAGCCCACACGTCGTAGAAGCTCAGCTTCGTGCGCCATAGGCTTGTCTTCGGTTGCAATAATACCGATGGGGCGCTGGATGTTTTTGAATAATCTGCGCTCTTTTTTATGGAAGAACCGGTACCAGGCCAAGCCACCGATAAGGCCACCAATGATTGGCCATATAGTTTGTATTAGTGTTAAAATGTCTGCCATGTTAATGCTCCTCCTGACAGTGGTTTAGTTTTGTTTAGACCCCCCGATACCCTTTCTCCACCCGAGAAGCAGTTGGTCTTGGTTAGTGTAACATAAGTCTTACACTGGAAGCAATAGCTTACGTTTGATATACTTATAATATGAAAGAAC
This sequence comes from bacterium, assembly GCA_021800155.1. Classification (GTDB taxonomy): domain Bacteria; phylum Patescibacteriota; class Saccharimonadia; order Saccharimonadales; family UBA4665; genus JAJZWH01. The sequence continues at coordinate 41,314 of JAJYZG010000004.1, read as the reverse complement.
TCAGTCTAATGGTCAAGAAAAAGCGTGGCGATCTTGGGTTAAGAGCTGCCGCTGATCAAATCGGCATCACACATACTACGCTTTCTAGGGTGGAATCTGGTAAGCTGCCTGATTTAAATACATTTACCAAAATCTGTAACTGGTTAGGGGTTCAGCCTAATGAAATCTTGGGGTTCTCCTCAAGCAGAACTAGTAAAGCTGTGGCTGCTTTGCCAGTTGCTCATTATCGCGCGAAAAAAACAATGGGTCCTGAAACAGCACAACACCTTGCTGAGCTAATAATTAAAGTTCACGAAGCGGTCGGTAACAGGAGTCTGTAGTGGCTGTTTCATCGACCGATAGTGCTGTTAGCAAAGCTCGTCAGTCTCTGCTCGATCGTGGGTATAAGGCTTGGTGCGAAAACACTGCTGGCACAACTAGAATAAAGCTAGGCGTCCGAGTCCATGAACCTTTACAAGCCTCATTACTTGCCGAAAAATTAGGGGCGGTTATCTGTGCTTTAGACAAGATTCCTGGTTTAAGTAGCGAAGCTTTAAGGCACTTATCCTCATCTTCTGATGATGAATGGTCGGCGGTAACCGTGGTTTGCGGCGACAAGGAAATTATCGTGATTAATCCGAGTCATTCCGTAGGTAGGATGTCGACAGACCTTATGCATGAACTATCGCATCTTTTACTTGGACATGAATCTGCTCAAACTTTTATTTCAGAAGAAGGGTTTATGATACGTGAGTATGATGAAAAGCAAGAAGCTGAAGCTGACTGGCTTGCCGGTGCCTTGCTTTTGCCAAGAAAAGCACTGGAATATATAAAGTACAACCACATTCCGATAGAAGAAGTTACTCAAATTTATGGGGTTAGTCGTCAGCTGTACAACTACAGGTGTAGAATGACGGCAGTAAATCGACAGTATCGTTATTAAACAAAAAACTCTTTTTCAATAAGCAATCGGCTTAGTATGCCCTAAGGGCATTACGGTCACCTTTGGTGAGCATGCTGGCTGGGGATGAGGGATTCGAACCCCCGATCCTGGGACCAGAACCCAGTGCCTTACCGCTTGGCCAATCCCCAACAGCTTGCAAGATTATACCCTAAAAGTTCTGGATTTATCCAGGTAAGTAACAGATCTTACACGCATTTCAACATTAGGGAGTTGTATACTAACTAAGCAGGATTTCGTATTCATAATCAGTTAAGGAGGAATAATGTCTACAGAAATACTAGTAGAAAATACACCCGTTTATGTTGGGCGACCGGGCTTGGAGAGCCGAGGAGGTATTATAGTTATCCACGAGGTTTGGGGGTTAGTTGATCATATAAAACAAGTAGCAGACAGGTTTGCTAAAGAGGGGTATCTGGTATATGCGCCTGACTTGCTTAAAGATATGGGGATTGAAAAAAAAGTTACTCCTGAACTGCAAAAAGATCTATTTGATCCAGAAAAGAGAAATGCTGCACAGCCAAAATTACGGGAACTGATGGCACCGATTCAATCGCCTGAGTTTGGGTATAAAACGACAGAGTCGCTCAAAAAAGTATTTTCCGCTCTGCTGAATGAAACAGATAGCAAAGGTAAAGTAGCAGTGGTTGGTTATTGCTTTGGCGGTACATATAGCTACAATCTCGCGGTCGATGAACCTAGACTTGCAGCTGCTGTACCTTATTACGGACACTGCGACCATTCAGTTGATGAGTTGAGGCAAATAACTTGTCCGATACTAGCATTTTATGGAGAGAAAGACGAAACTCTGATGGCTAGCTTGCCTGAGCTGAAAAATCGTATGCACGAAGCAGAAGTTGACTTTACGGCCGAAGTATATGGTGGTACTGGACATGCTTTTTTTAATGACACTAATCCGTTTTCATACAAGCGTGAAGCGGCTGCCGATTCCTGGGAAAAAACTTTGGCGTTTCTATCCCAGCATGTTGGATAGGTACTTGTTCAAGTAGCATGCTCATATTTATCAAGGAGATAAAGTGAGGGTTTTTAGTTGAAAAAGTCCATGCCCTTAAGCTCTTCGGGCATAAAACCGCGTATGTCGGTAAAGCCCGACTCCCATTTGTAACCCTTGTTATATCCTAAATCGCGCATTAATTTAGTTGGAGCATTTCTAAGATGTAAGGGTACAGGAGCACCGGGATGCGCTTCGGCCGTTTCTAGCGCTTTCTGCATAGCCGATGCGATAACACGCGATTTGGGCGATTTAGCCAATACTGCTGCGCAATGAAACAAGTTGTAATTAGCCTCGGGTAGACCTACTCTCTCAACTGCCAAAAAAGTGGAAACTGCCAGATTAAGTGCAGCTGGCGCAGCCAAACCTATGTCTTCGCTAGCAAAAATGATCATGCGTCTAGCTATGAACTTAGGGTCATCGCCTGAGTTAATTAGGCGCGCTAAATAATAAAGGGCGGCATTAGCGTCACTTCCACGCAAGCTTTTAATAAAGGCACTAATCAGGTTGTAGTGACTTTCGCCCGCTTTATCATGGAGTGGTACTCGCTTTTGGGCGGCACTTAAAATAACTTTAGAACTGACTGGTTTCGCGTCTCTCATTTCAAGGCTAAGCTCGAGCAAGTTTAGGGCACTTCTAGCATCTCCACCGGATAGTTTAGCGATTAAATCAATAGACGATGGCGGAATTATATTATCTTTGAGCCGAAGTGATTTGATGGCTGTCTTTAATATTTTGGTGATACTTTTTTGAGATAATGGCTCAAGCACTATCACGCGGCTACGCGAAAGCAGTGGAGATATCACCTCAAAACTAGGGTTCTCAGTAGTTGCCCCGATTAAAGATATTGTCCCGTTTTCAACGTATGGCAAAAAAGCGTCTTGTTGGGCTTTGTTGAAGCGATGAATCTCATCTACAAATAAAATCGTCGGATTATTTTGCTTAAGATTTATTTTTGCTCGCTCGATAATGTTTAGTACGTCTTTTTTGCTGGCGCTCACGGCGGATAGTTCTACAAAACAGGCGTCGGTTGCACGAGCAATTATCCTTGCCAGGGTAGTCTTGCCGCTGCCGGGTGGACCCCAGAAAATTAGGCTAAGCGGCTTTTTAGCCGCAACTAGTTGTTCAAGCAATTTCCCTTTACCGGTTAGTTGCTCCTGACCGATCACTTCTGAAAGTTTATCCGGGCGGAGCCTTTCGGCTAGCGGGACTAGTTTTTGCTCCATGGCTAGATTAAGTATACCTTTATATACTTGATTCTAAATGATGAGCGATTTAAGTTTAGAGAATGAGTTTTCGGCAATGAGTGCCACTGAAGCCGCGGCCAGATTAATCGGGTGCGAAATCGTTCGAACTATCGCTAATCAACAGCTGATTGGTCGGATAGTAGAAACTGAAGCTTACGATCAGGGGGATCCGGCTAGTCATAGTTACCGTGGTAAAACTTCTAGAAACAGCGTGATGTTTGGCCCTGCTGGACGGCTATATGTTTATTTTACGTACGGTATGCATTACTGCATGAATGTGGTAGTCGGTGCAAGCGGGTACGGAGCTGCCGTTTTGATCCGGGCGCTTGAACCTGTAGCCGGGCAAAACATAATGTATTTTAACAGGAGTATCAGTGACCCCCGCCAATTGTTAAATGGTCCAGCAAAACTCACACAAGCGCTAGCGATTAACAAACAGTTTAATGGCCATAATCTTTCTTTTTCTCCGCTAAAGCTAAAATTAAACCCCGTTTTAGCTCACAGCGACATTGATTGGAGTAGACGGATCGGTATCAAAGAAGCTCCGGAAGATATTAGACTCTGGCGGGCTAGCTTAAGGGGTAGCCCCTTCTTATCTAAATAAGTATCCACAACAATTCAATAGATTAACTATTGCAATTAACCTGATGTTAGGCTTATCCTTACATTAGGAAGTGTGAGGCTTCCTAATCGACCCGGGAATAAACCCCCCGGGTCTTTTAGTTGCACTTAAGCCTGATCTTGAATTGTAATATTAGTGCCAACTGGCGCCCACTCGTATAACCATTTAGCTGCTGCTAAAGGCATCTGTATGCATCCGTGCGAAGCCTGGGTTGAGGTGATTGGAATGTGGCCGAATTGAGCAGGAGTTTCCCATGATGCATCATGGAAGCCGTAAGCGCCGTACTGATTGAATAAAAAAGGCATCCAATAAGAAACTGGATCGTTCCAGCTAGTAACCCCGTCGGTGCCCTTTAATGTGACATTGGTTTCCTTTGTGTATATCTGGTAATGACCAGTAGGCGTAATATCTGCAGGATTGCCTGTATATCCGGTTGTTATGAGCGAACTTAGGGCAACCTGAGAATATGTACAAGCCCACATTCGTTGGTAGTTGATGCTGATGACAATAAGTTTATCTAGGGTATTGTCGCTACAAGCGTTCGGTATCGGTGCCGGTCGAGCCGTCTTAATGTTGTTGCTGGCAGTTACTACAGCCGGTTTGGGATCCGTTTTAGTCACTAGGATTTGACTATTTTGTTTAACTTCGTAGTAGGCTGTGCCGACAACAGCTATAACTAAGATTAATAATACTATCTTCTTCATCTTGTGTGACTTTTTTGCTGGCTTGCTTGCTTGTCTTAATGTGTGATCATACTTGGGCTGCAAGTTTGGCTTGAAAACTGGCTGCATAACTTCTTTAGTTATCTTTATTCTCCGAGGTATATTTTACCACCTAAGGTGTTAGCTGCAAGCCGTATTTCCGCCTTCTCTAAGATATAATTAAGTATATGCTTGTAGCTGTAATAATTTTGGCGGTGGTTGTCGTTCTTATGACAGTTTTTCTGCTGATGTCCGGCCGGCGTGGAGAGTCCTCTCTTTTAATTAAGGCGGACATTGAGCGATTAAGCGCAGATATCTCTAAACTTAAGGACACACTAAATAACCAAATCGACAAGAGCCAATCGCTTATGGTTAACTCGCTCCAAAAACAGTTTAGCGAAAGCGCTAAATTAATTTCAGATGTCACCAAAAGTCTGACGGAGCTTAAAGAAAGTAATAAACAGGTTGTCAATATCACCGACGAACTTAAAACTCTTCAGAACGTGTTGCAAAATCCCAAGCAGCGAGGGGTATTGGGCGAATATTACCTCCAGACTGTGCTGGAAAACGTATTACCACCAGATCAATATAAGCTGCAGCAGACAATCGGCAAAGACGATAATGGTAGCGAATTGGTGCCGGATGCCGTCATATTGTTAGATAAAGGAGTAATGTTGTCTGTGGATGCCAAGTTCTCACTGGAAAACTATAACCGGCTTATCGAAGAAAAGAACCCTCTCCAACGCGAGGCATATGCAAAACAATTCCGATTGGATTTAAAGGCCAGAATTGATGAGACCGCAAAATACATTCGGCCAAATAACGGAACCATGGATTTCGCTTTCATGTTCATTCCAAGTGAAGCAATTTATTACGACCTCCTAATTAATAAGGTTGGATCAAGCAGTGTTGCCGCTCGTGACTTGATCGAGTATGCCTACAGAGATAAAAATGTCATTATCGTAAGTCCAACCAGCTTTTTAGCTTACCTGCAAACGGTTTTACAGGGTTTGCGCTCGCTGCATATTGAAAGGCAGGCCAAACAGATCCAGGCTAGAGTGGGAGATTTGGGCAGACACATAAGTAACTATCAGAATCTGATGATGAAGCTGGGCAACTCGCTCGGTGCGACAGTCGGGCACTTCAACAGTGCGCACAGAGAACTGGCGAAAGTAGATAAAGATGTTCTAAGAATTACTGGAAGTCACACGCATCCGCTTGAGCCGCTCGCGTTAGATAAGCCGTCTAATGATGGCGTACTATAGAATCGGGTTAAGACATAAGTCAACAGCCAACGCTGCACTCCAGGAAAAGTTCTCTACTCCTAAGCCGTGTCCGTCTAGTGGGTCGAAGTACTCAAAACATCCGAAGCTTGTTATCATCTCCAAGGTGCGCTGCCGAAGTTCTTTGGCCTCTTCCATGAACCCGTATCGTTTTAAACCGTCGATGATCAGCCAGTTAATATTTACCCAGGTAGGCCCTTGCCAATAGTTATCCGGTTTAAACCGGGCTGAGTTAAGTGGGACGGACGGAACTGGGAAATGACTAGCGAAACTATGTTGGTCTTTGAGTTGAGAAACCAATGAGCGGGCGCGTTCTACGGGAATGGTGCCGGCATATAGCGCCAGCATTGTTGCCACGGAAGTTTCTTTAAGCAGGCGGTGAGTAATAAAGTCACGGCTAAAATAGTTCGCTGAAAACGGATCCCATAGTTGTTCAAAAGCTACTTTAGTTTGATTCATGGATGAGCTTAGACCGGGTGGCAATTGTTCTTTAATGTAGTGGGCGATTGCAACAAGCTGTTGATTGTTACGGATTAAAATAGCATTAAAGGCAACATCTTCTATTGCGAATAATGAATGATCTAATATCCGGTTTATATCATAAATCTTGCGTCGCAAACGTCTTAGGATATCGAACATAGTTAGTGCCTCAATGGACTCAAAACGTTCGTCGGAGGGTATTCGCTTGGTATCACGCCGGAAGAGCTTAATAACGCTATCAGTATGGGTTTTTTGAATGAGACTGACCCATAAACTCAGTTGATGTTCGTGCAGTTCAACCATCCATGGCGGCGTATTGTCCATGCCGATCTCCCAAGGATGGATCAACAATGCTAAACCTTCACCGTGCGGATCGCGTTCGTTATACAGCCATTGGTGGTAATGAATCAGGGCCGGATACATTTTGCGATACCAACTGCGTCGCTCAATCGGTGTTAACTTCTGGCCGACTCTAACTACTGCTTCAGCTAACATCGGTGGCTGCGTAATACCGGTAGTACTAACATCTACTGGTGAATGCGGGTTAACCCAACTGCGCCAAACATTGCGGTCACGCGCGTAGGCTGCATCGTTTGAAAAAATAATATTTGGCAACATGCCGTTAGACCATTGTCCTCTTAAAAGACTGCTAAGTTCGCCCATCGCCCGTTGTACATCACGGTGCCTCAAGCCGATTGCTATAAAACAACTATCCCAGAGCCATTGATGCGGATAAAGCCCGGCTGCGGGCTGCGTATAAGCTGAACGATCGTTGGCGTCCAGAACGGCGTATGCTTCGCTTAAAAGGCTGGTGGGTGGTGACATTGCTGTTTTTTTAGTATATCTCTAAGATTAAGGTTAAGTCTAAAGTAGCTGAAGTTATATTTACGATATACTTTAATACGAGATTAATGATGAACGACGAATTAACCGCCGAAATCGCTAAGGTGCGCGAGCAGTTGCTTGGGCAACTTAATCAGGTGCAAAATAAGCGTGAGATTTTGCGATCACCAAGCCTTAAATCACTGTATTCACGGATTTCTACACTTGATCCACAGCAGAGGGCCGGATTTGGTCAGGCGGTTAATGCACTTAAAAACGAAATCGAAAAGCTAATCCAATCTGATATAAGCAACACCGCCGAGTTGCCGCCGATAGATATCACAGCGCCGTTCGGTTCTGATAAAGCCTCTGAACGATTCGGCTTATTAACCGCTGATAGTGGCAGTATCCATCCGCTAATGCGTGAACAGGACTTAATCTGCGAAATATTTTCCAATATGGGGTTTAGTACGATGGAGTCGCGAGAAATTGATGATGATTGGCACATGTTTGGATCGCTTAATTTCCCGGAAGGGCATCCGGCGCGCGATGACTATGATACTTTTAATATTGTTCAAACTGATGAACAAGGGCATCCACTGCTTTCGCCGGCACATACCTCGACCATGCAAAACCGGGCACTTCAAGCCTATCAGGATGAGCTAAAGCACGGCCGTCCGATTGCGGTTATTTTGCCTGGCCGTGTATTTCGTCACGAAGATGTCGATGTTCGGCATGAGCATACTTTTTATCAGTTCGAGGGTATTTATGTTGCTGAAGGTGTAACGATCGGTAATTTAATAGCCACTCTAGTGTCTTTTCTAGAAAGTTATTACCAAAAAAATGTAAGCTTTAGCACTCAGCCGTTTTACTTTCCGTTTACTGAACCGTCACTCGAATTTTCAATTGGCTGTCCGTTTTGCGATCAGCAAGGCTGCCATATTTGTAGCGGCAGCGGTTGGATTGAACTGATAGGCTGCGGCATGATCCACCCTAATGTATTAAAAGCTGCCGGCATAGATCCTAATAAATATCAGGGATTTGCCTGGGGTTGCGGGATTGATCGATTAGCGATGATGAAATACGGCATTGAGGACGTACGGCTGTTCAAGTCCGGCCGGCTAGAATTTTTGCGTCAGTTTTCCCCAGGGGGTAACCTATGAAAGTTTCACTATCCTTAATGCGACGCTTTTATGGCTTAGACATTGACTGGAATATCGATAAAGTTACGCAGCGGATTGGTGCGCAACTTGGTGCCATTGAAAGTGTTAGCTATCTGAAGCCGCTTTACGAAGGAGCTTTAATTGTTAAGGTAATTGACTCAACGCCGATCTCTGGGAGCGACCATCTATCGCTCTGCCGGATCGATGACAATACAAAGAGTACCGGAGTTGAACGTGGGAAAGACGGGTTAATTCAAGTTGTCTGCGGTGCATCTAATGTGCGCGCCGGGATGAATACTGTATGGCTGCCTCCTGGCAGCATTGTTCCATCAAGCGCAGCGCAGGCGCCCTTGAAAATTACAGCTAAACGGATAATGAACCAGCTTAGCAATGGCATGATAGCGAGTCCACGCGAATTGAATATTGGCAGTGATCATAGTGGTATAGTCGAACTCGATGATAACGTAGCTATTGGCAGCGTACTGTCTGATTATCTACAACTCGATGATTGGGTAATTGATATAGAGAATAAAATGTTTACGCACCGGCCGGACCTGTTCGGTCAGCTTGGCGTCGCCCGCGAACTAACGGCTATCATGGGCCGTACATTTAAGAGTCCCGAATGGTACGCGTTAACTAATAAGCTAAAATCCGCGGATAGCGGTAAGCTAAGCGTTACTAATCAACTGCTAGATAATGGATGTCCTCGCTTTTGCGCGGTGGCAATTGACAACCTAAAAATCGGTCCAAGTCCGCTTTGGTTGCAAAGCTATCTGTCACGTTGCGGTATCAATCCGGTTAATAATATTGTGGATATCACCAACTTTGTCATGATAAGCACGGCTCAGCCATTGCACGCCTATGATTTAGACAAAATTGCAGCAGGCGATAAGGTTGAAATAGTAGTACGCGATGCTATTTCGCACGAGCGGCTTAGCTTATTGGATGGAACAGAAATTGAATTAAACGACCAGGACATAGTCATCGCCAATTCCGTAAGAGCAATCGGTTTAGGCGGCGTGATGGGTGGCCGGGATTCGCTGATCAGTGAGAATACGAAATCAATAGTACTCGAATGTGCCAACTTCGATATGTACCGGATCAGGCGTTCGTCAATGTCCCACGGTATATTTACCGAAGCTGTCATGCGCTATACCAAGGGACAGTCAATTTGGCAATGCCAGCCTGTGCTGACCTATGCCTTCTCGCTGATTAAAGAATTATGCCCTGATGCCAAGCTGGCTTCGGAAGTGGTGGATACGATTGGACAATCCGTAAAACCGAATTCAGAAGTGGGCGTAAAGCTTAACAAGCTTGAGTCGTATTTGGGCATAAAACTGAGTCCTGAGAATATCGTTGCATTGTTAACGCGCGTTGAGATACCTGCTCGGGTTCATGACGACCAGCTGTTAGTTACGCCGCCCTTTTGGCGCACAGATATCAATGAGGGTGTTGACATTATCGAAGAAGTTGCGCGCTTGTATGGTTATGATTATTTACCGAAGTCGGATTTACAGCGTCCGCTGATTCCACCAGTACCATCAAAGCCGATTATGATTAGGCAGAAGTTGCGACACATTTTAGCCGCTGCTGGAGCTAACGAGGTATTAACGTATAGCTTCGTTGATTCGAAGTTACTTAGTGTCGCCTGTCAGGATATACAAAACGCCTATCAAATAGCTAACCCATTGAGCCCGGAACTTACTTACTATCGTCTATCTTTAATCCCCAGTCTGCTACATAAAGTGCACTTGAACCACAAGGCAGGCTTTAACAAATTTGCGTTGTTTGAAATTGGCAAGACTCACCAGATTGGTCAAACTGGAGCAAGCGGTTTACCCGCGGAAGAGGATCATATAGCTTTAGTTGTGTCGTACGAACGGGAGTCGAGTCAATCGGGTGAGGCTTACTACCTGTTGCGTACATATCTTAATTACATACTAGGCTCCTTAAATATTGAAGTGGATCTTAAATTTAGTTCGACGGAAGGCATTAAACAGCCGGCGCTGGCCAGTGCCGCTTTGCCTTTATTAGACGGGCGCAGCGCGCTGATCTCAGCCGGCGGGATTGCGTTGGGTGTTATCGGTGAATTTAGTAACCAGACGAGAGTTGCCCTAAAACTGCCGCAATTTTGTGCCGGTTTGGAACTAGACACTACGGCCCTGGTTAATTTAACCGATTCTTTTTCCCGCGAGTACCAATTACTGTCGCGTTACCCGAAAATCACTCAGGATTTAACATTAGCTGCACATACTAATGACTACATCGAGTTGTACGATAAAATTAACATTCAGCTAACAAAACTGATGCCCGACGATGTCCGCTATAGCCTCATCCCGTTAGATGCTTATACGCAGAAGAACGGCAGCGTAAACTGGACCTTCAGGATTGTGTGTGACAGCAATTTACGTACACTGACTGACCAAGAATTAGCATTGGTATTGAAGCGAATTCGTTAAGTCTGACTGCGATTCGTTCGGAAGGTATATAATACTTTTTAGGTAGGTAACGGAGAGTAACCATGACAGCCGGACCAGGACACTTACAAAAAAAATTAGTGACGCATAAGGGAAGAGATTAGTTTTATGCGTCGGGCAGTGCGGGCAATTATTTGCCGTGGCGACCAATTGCTTTTGATGCACCGCGATAAGTTCGGAAATGAGTATGACATATTAGTTGGTGGAGGTGTTGAACTTGGAGAAGAGCCGGCAGCAGCCTTGCTGCGGAAAATTAATGAGGAAACCGGCATAAAGGTCAGCCAGCCTAAACTTGTTTATATTGAAGAAGCGGCCGAACCATATGGGACGCAATATATTTATTTATGTGATTATGTGAGCGGTGAAGCCAAGGTAGACCCTAATTCGACCGAAGCTAAGATAAATAAGCTGGGTAAGAATCTTTACCAGCCGGTGTGGCGTAAACTAAGTGAATTTAAGGACGTAGAATTTCGCACCCCAGAACTTAAACGGGCCATACTTGATGGTTTTACGAACGGATTCCCAAATCAGCCTATCGACATAACAAACAGCTAAGGTATAATTGAACCGAGTATGGCGATTAGCGGGCGAGTTTTTGCTGGTTTAGGGGCTGTGTTATTCTTACTTACAAGTTCGGCTTTGACAATTTTGGTGATTTTGACTTCGAACAATAGCTCTTCAACCGCGAATACGACAATTACCGCTCAGTCCAGCTCGACTTGTCCCGGTGGGTTTAATGTGAGCGACGGAAATACATTAGCTGGATATACTCCGCCAAAGAACACGATAAGTCACCTAGAAGTTGGTAATATAAAAACCGGCAGCGGCTCGGTAGTTAAGCCCGGAGCAACCGTAACGGCTTGTTACATTGGCGCTTTAGCTAGTAGTGGTGTTATTTTTGATGCAAGCTCGGAGCACGGTGGCCCGCAGACTTTTTCGCTTAACTCCGTTATCGAGGGCTGGAAACTCGGTATCCCAGGCATGCGTGTCGGTGGCACCAGAGAACTTATTATTCCTTCAGGTCTGGCTTATGGGTCGCAAAAAGTCGGCAGCATACCACCTAACTCAAATTTGGTCTTTTTAGTGTATATTACTAATACCAATTAGCGTAAAAAGCACAATATATAGCGTATTGACCAAAAAGCTAACACTATTTTATAATGGTGTGTACTAAGACCTTAATAGATAAAACAAACAATTAAAAGGCCTTAAGCAAAAAACTAACAAGTCCAAAGTCAAGGAGACTATATACAATGGTCAAAAAAATCACCATCTTTACCAGCGACACTTGTGGATACTGCCAAATGGTTAAAAGCTACCTAAAGGCCAAGGGAATGGGGTACGAAGAAGTTAATTTGGATCGTGATCCTAATCGGAGGGCTGAAGCGCACCGCTTAAGTGGTGCCTTAACGGTTCCGGTGACGGTGGTCACTAAAGTCGACGACAGCCAGGAGATTATCGTTGGTTATAATTTGGCAAAACTTGCCCCGGCCGTCAACTAAACTGGTATAAAGCAGCATACACCAATGTCGATTCAGTCAGCATTCGTTTAACTAATAACTAGAAAATGAAGATATATGAGCGAAGAAATTAAGCATTCAGTTGTCATGATAGGGGCTGGACCCGCCGCGTTAACAGCGGCGATTTATACGACAAGAGAAGACATCGACACCTTATTGATTGAAAAAGGTGTTGTCGGGGGATTAGCGGCAGTAACAGACGTTATCGATAACTATCCCGGGTTTGCTAAAGGAGTCAAAGGGCTTAGTTTGGCCGACGACTTGCGCGCACAAGCGGAACGCTTTGGTGCAGAAATCGAACTGGGTGAGGTCAGCGATCTGGCCAAAGAAGGCAAGTTAATCCGGCTTAAAACCACTAGCGGTGATATATTGGCTGATGCCATATTAATTGCTACCGGCTGTGATTATAAAAAGACTGGTATACCAGGTGAGGAAAAGTATTACGCTCGCGGTGTCCATTTTTGTGCTACATGCGATGGGGCATTTTACCGTGAGAAACGGTTGGTGGTGATCGGTGGTGGTAATTCTGCCTTCCAAGAAACGATTTTTTTGACCCGTTATGCCAGTCACATCGACATATTAGTCAGAAGCCAAATTAAAGCCAGCGACATTTTACAAAAAGAAATGCAACAGTTTATTGTTCAAGGTAAAGTCAGTGTGCACTTGGGCGTAACACCGCTAGAAATAGTTGGTGATGAGAACGGGGTTACTGCGGTTAAAGGATCTGACGTTAATGGGAGCGAAATTGAATTTAGGACGGACGGTGTTTTTGAATTCATTGGGCTAAAGCCTAATACTTCATTTTTGCAAAGCTCGGGGGTCGGCTTAAACGAACAGGGTTTTGTTATCACTGATGAAAACCTTGAAACTAACATCGAGGGTGTATTTGCAGCCGGTGATGTACGCAGCGGAGCCACGATGCAGATCGCCAGTGCATCAGGAGAGGGTGCGACAGCCGCACTTAAGATCCGCGAGTATCTCGAAGGCCGGTTGCATAATTCTGAGCTAAAACAGCTTGAAGTTAATCCTTAGGTGATTTGTTACAATAGGTTTAGTCAGCGAGGAAGTAAAAACATGCCAGATTATAATAAAGTGCTAACACCGGGGGATATTGAAAACAGTAAGCTGAATGCAGTTATTGAGATTCCTGAAGGCAGTCATCTTAAAATCGAATATGATCGTAAACGCGCCGCTTTTATGGTCGATCGCGTGGAGCCGAGTATCTACCCTAAACCGATTAACTATGGTTTTATACCTGCTACTAAAGATGAAGACGGGGATGAGCTTGATGTTTTAGTTGTTGCTAGCGAGCCGATTCCGACGGGTGTTTGGCTGGAGTGTAAATATGTCGGAGTTCTTAAATTTGAAGACGACGGTGAAGGAGATCATAAAATTGTCGCCGTGCCAGCTGACGATCGTGACAGCGGTGACAGTGTCAATTCGCTAGAGGATCTAGGTCGCCGTTGGCAGCAAAAGGTCGAACAGCACTTCAGCCATTACAAGGACCTTAAAAAACCAGGTAGTACCAAAGTTTTGGGCTGGGGTGATCGTGCTGCCGCTAAGCAGGTTATTTTAGAATCCATAAAAAGATATGAGCTGGCTCGATCATCAGCCTAGATTTAATTAGTATTAACATAACTGCTATAGTTAAAATATAAATACAACCATTCCAGGGGGTAAGCAAAATGAAAACAAAAGTAGCAATAAACGGTTTTGGACGGATCGGTAGGATCGCCTTTAGGATTGCGTACGACCGCGATGACATCGAGTTGGTGGCTATTAACGATCTGACCGACACCAAAACGTTAGCCTATTTGTTAAAACACGATTCGAATTACGGGAATTATCATCATGACGTGAGTTTTGATGACAGTCACCTAACGATTGATAATAATGCTATACCGGTTTATGCCGAGAAAGACCCATCGCTGTTGCCTTGGCGAGATCTGGATGTTGACGTGGTAATTGAATCCACCGGACATTTTACTACTAGTGATACAGCAAGTGCGCATCTTAAGGCTGGCGCTAAAAAAGTTATCATATCTGCACCAAGCAAAAGCGACGATGTTAAAACGATTGTTATTGGCGCTAACGACGATGAGTTAAAAGATAGTGGAAATATAATCTCTAATGCTTCATGTACCACCAACAGTGTAGCGGCGGTCATGGACATTCTAGATAGAGAGTTTGGTATTGAAAAAGCTCTGCTTACTACAGTTCATAGTGATACGGCTAGTCAGACTTTAACTGATTCACCTGCAAAAGATCTACGAGAGGGCCGGGCAGCTCCGCATAACATTGTACCTACAACCACCGGTGCGGCAATTGCCGTCGCTAAGACTGTCCATAGCCTGGTGGGTAAATTTGATGGTTTGAGCGTGCGCGTGCCTACTCCTGTGGTGTCGCTCAGCGATGTGACCATGCTGCTTAAACAAAACGTGTCTAAGGAGCAGATTAATGATTGTTTGACTAAGGCTTCACAAGATCCGTATTACCAAGGAATCATTGCGGTATCGGATGAACCTCTAGTATCTAGTGATTATCTAGGTAATTCTAATTCAGGCATTGTTGATCTTGAGCTGACTAATGTCGTGGCTGGTAATTTAGCTAAAGTTGTCGTCTGGTATGACAATGAATGGGGCTATTCAAACCGCTTAGTCGAGTTAGTAGCGGATACCGGCAAACTGCTAAAAGGAGAATAGGTAAAAAGGGAATTGGTGGTGAAAATATTTCTGGGATCAGATCATGTCGGACTTGAGCTTAAGGCCAAGGTTAAAGATTTTCTGATTCGTTGCGGTCACGAAGTTGTCGATGAGGGGAATGACCATCCTGATCCGAACGATGATTTCCCGGTTTTTGCAGCTCGCGTGATTAACGCCATGAATTCCAGCAGCGAAGCTGATCCTAAAGGCATCTTGATATGTGGCAGCGGCCAGGGTATGTGCATGGCCGCTAACCGTTATAGAGGCATTCGAGCGGCTCTATGCTGGAATGTAACCGAAGCCCATGCTGCCCGTAATGATGATGATTCAAACGTACTTTGCCTGTCGGCACGGTCGACTACGATAAAGGAGGCAGAACCGATTATTAACACCTGGGTTTCTACTGCATATGCTGCCGCCCCTCGATACATTCGCCGCCTAAAGGAGCTCGACGAGCTTACTTAAAAAAGCGTATTAGTTTATGAATGCCTGGATCTGCCCGACAATTACAGCGGTTACGCGGGAAGAGTATGAGCGCCAGTTTAATATTATTAATAAGTTTGCGACCCGTATCCATTTTGATGTGTCAGACGGATCGTTGGCATCACGCAAGCTTTATGCTTTTGGGCAGATGCGTTGGCATGAAGATACAGTAGCAGACGTTCATATCATGAGCCGCAATCCGCATGCCGATATAGTTTTGGCCTATCATCTACACCCTGATTTGGTCATTATTCATGCTGAAGCCGAAGTTGATCTAATCAGGGCTGCCAGTAGTTTACACTCTGCTGGAATTAAAGCCGGTCTGGCCCTCTTACCAGATACTCAGGTCGAGCATGTATCAGCTATAATTCCACATTTTGATCATGCGCTTATTTTTTCCGGTAACTTAGGCTACCAGGGGGGATCAGTAGCTGATTTAAACTTGTTAAGCAAAGTCCGCAAGGTGTTAAGTATTAACTCGAATATTGAGATTGGTTGGGACGGAGGGGTCAACAATGACAATATTCGGCTAATTGTTGCAGGTGGTGTTAGTGTTGCTAATGTCGGAGGATATATCCAATCATCGGCCTCGCCTAAAAGGGCTTATGCTAAACTGGTAAGTACACTAAAGAAATCAAAACATCATGCCGAATAAACTTTCGATTAAACAGTTAGAGCTCATTGCGAACGATATCCGTGAAGATATAGTACATATGCTAGAAGTTGCGGGCAGCGGACACTCGGCCGGACCGCTCGGATTAGCGGACATCTTTACCGCGCTATATTTCGATGTTTTAAAACACGATCCCAAAAATCCTGATTGGGACGAGCGGGACATCCTAATTCTTTCAAATGGGCACTGTGTCCCCGTACGATATGCGGCTATGGCGCGTGCTGGATACTTCGACCGTAAGGAGTTGCTTACTTTACGCCAATTAGGCTCACGCCTGCAAGGGCATCCAGAGCGTAAGCGCTTGCCCGGGCTGGAAAACACCAGTGGACCCTTAGGTTGTGGTTTAAGTCAAGCCTGCGGGATCGCCTTGGCTCATAAAATGGACAATATACTGCGCCGCTACATATACGTAGTGATGGGCGACGGTGAAACAGACGAAGGTAATATCTGGGAAGCCGCAATGTTTGCCGGGGATCAGCACTTGTCAAAAATCATAGCCATCATCGACCGCAATAACATCCAAATCGACGGTCCAACCGAAATGGTACTCCCGCTCGAGAATTATAAAGATAAATGGGAAGCTTTCGGGTGGCACGTGCTAGAGATTGACGGCAACAATATAGAGGCGGTCATTGACGCGTGTGTGATGGCTAAAGCGATCGTTGAAAAGCCGGTTGCCATTATCGCACATACTATTCCGGGCAAAGGAGTGGATTTTATAGAATATGATTTTCACTGGCATGGCATACCGCCCAATACCGAACAAGCAACCAAGGCATTGCAAGAGCTGAGAACGCTTGGCGGAAAAATCCGGAGCGAACATGAGTAATATTGCCTTAGCCGACTTAAGTGTTGATGAAGTTTTGCGTGAGCCGATAAGGAAAGGTTTCGGCCGTGGACTTGAAAAAGCCGGACATCTTGACACAAAAGTCGTGGCAGCTTGTGCCGATTTAACTGAATCTACCCAGATGCATTTGTTTAAACAATCATTTCCTGATCGTTTTATTGAGATCGGAATCGCTGAACAAAACTTAGTTACCTTGGCTTCCGGGCTAGCAGCAGCCGGCAAGGTGCCTTTTGTTAGCAGCTATGCAGCCTTTAGCCCCGGGCGTAATTGGGAGCAAATCCGTACCACAATTTGTTTAAATGACCGACCGGTTAAGATTGTCGGTTCGCACGCCGGTGTCAGTGTCGGCCCTGACGGAGCAACGCATCAAATGCTAGAGGATTTAGCATTAATGAGAGTACTGCCAAATATGGTCGTTATAGCTCCTTGTGATAGCATTGAGGCCGAAAAAGCTACACTTGCTATGGTGAGCGACCCCAGGCCGAACTATATCCGTTTGGCTCGTGAAGAAACACCTGTGATTACCACTGCTGAAACCCCCTTTGTGATCGGGTCTGCCCAAGTGTTTGAATCAGGTAGTGACGTGACAATCTTAACGACGGGTACAATGACCTATCATGCTCTCTTGGCTGCCGATTTATTGTATAAGGATGGCATCGAAGCTGAGGTTATACACGTTCCTACGGTTAAGCCGCTTGACGAGATGACGATTATTAAGAGCTTAAGCAAAACCGGCGCGGCGGTAACAGCCGAAGAGGCTCAAATAAACGGTGGGTTGGGCGGGGCTATTGCCGAGCTGGCGGCGGAGCATTGCCCAGTGCCTTTAAAACGGATCGGTATGCGTGATCGCTTTGGAGAATCCGGAAAACCCGATGAATTAATGGTGTATTTTGGACTAGATGCTAAGCATATCCGTTTGGCTGTGCATGAAGTAATGCAAAAGAAAGGAGCATAGACTTGCCCTTAACCCTAAATCAAATACGTAAGAATTGCCGACAAGCACGTGAACGAATGGCAACCGCAAGAGCTCAACATTGGGCGTTCGGAGCCTTTAATCTGGATGATGAACCAACGCTGATTGCTGTTGCCAGGGCAGCCCAAAAAAATAACGCACCGATTCTTGTCGAAGTGAGCCAGGGTGAAGTCGACGATATCGGTCTAAATAACATACGTGATCTGGTAGACAATACTAAAGAGGCATTTGGTGTTGAAATGTATGTCAATCTGGATCACAGTCCGTCCGTGGAAGCAGCTAAGGCTGGAATCGAAGCCGGCTTTGAGTTCATACACATTGACATATCGCAAGCTGATCATGACGCAAGTGACAATGACATCATCTGTGCCACAAAAGAAGTAGTCGAGTATGCCAAACTTACGGGAGCATCAGTCGAAAGTGAACCTCATTATTTTGGCGGCAGTTCAAACCTTCATACTGAGACAATCGACTATGAAGAAATTAAAAAGACCTTCTCTACTCCGGATGCTGCACGGTCTTTCGTCGAAGCTACAGGGATTGATACGTTTGCGGCCGCGATCGGCAATCTTCACGGAAAGTATCCTGTACCTAAGGTTCTTGACCTACAGCTGCTTAAGCAAATCAGACAGGCAGTCGATTGTAACATATCACTGCACGGCGGTAGCGGTACACCCGGACACTACTTTAGGGACGCTGTGAAAATTGGGGTTACTAAAATTAATATAAACTCGGATATGCGGATCGCTTACCGTGAGGCTCTGGAACGGGCTTTAAAGGAGAATCCTGACGAGTATTCAGTTGCGAAGTTGGTCAGCAAACATGTGGTTGATGCAGTTGAAAAAGTTGTGGCTAGTAAAATCGCTTATTTTAATTCAAGCGGTAAAACTCTCATCTAAGATATAAGTTCTAATTCAAAGCAAGCGTTGTTCAGCATAAGTAGGAGTTTGTTCTTGGTGAATAATTATGGGAATAAAGTTAATAATATTTATCTAGGAAATACGAGAGAAGTTAATATTGAAAGCATTGAGTATTCAGGCGGTATATTAACTAGTATCAGCAAATTTTTTCCAATAGCTAATGCAATAAAAAGGATTAGCGCGGCTTCTACTCAGGCTGAAGCAGGACTGCGTTTACTCGAACAGCAGAACCAAAACTTAAGCCTGACTGGTAATCTATAGCTAGCGGCAGCGGTTTAACAGATCACGTGCGGACTAAAAAACTTATTGATGAGGCCACAAAAGCCAACAATCAAGCTATTGCAGTTTTAAGCCTAAATACTCAAGCGCAAAAGGCGGAGGTTATATACCCAGAAATAATTATTGGAGACACAATATCGAATCTCTACCACTTGATTCAATGGTTTGCGCAGGGATCTTAAGATTGCTTCATGCTTGCAATGAAAGGGCAAGCCGTTTGGCTTGAGCAGATCATGTCTTTAAAGACTTAAATCCGTCTTACGAAGATAAACGCCGTTTCTAATTGCAGTTGATTATGAACGAAGAATATATCAAAGAACAATTTAGTTTTGGTTGCCTGAAAGTCGGCTATTTTAGTCTTTACTACTATGTAGTTTAAGAGCTATAGTATAAGTCAATGCAGTCTTTAAGTGAGGACGAAAAGAGGCAGGTATTGGGTTCGGTGTTAGCTGATCAGCTAAAAGCCATCCAAGATGCCATAAGTAACGTTCCAGAAATAAAAAGTCAACTCGACAAACTGGACCGGTCAATAAGTGATATGGCCGATGATCTTAAAGTTGTAAAGGCTGCAATGACACATATTAGCAATCAGGTTAATGAGCATGAGCAACGCCTCGGCCTGTTAGAAACCGCATAATTAAAATTTATAACATTAATACCAAAAGGTGGGAAAATGGCAGACAAACCAGATGTTATTAGCGTCGGTGACATAGTGACCGATGTTTTTATAAAGTTATTAGACAGCCAGGCTAAAGTTATAAACGATGAACATGGTCAACGCTGGCTGTCGATGATTTTCGGAACTAAACTACCTTATGATACAGTCGAAACTATCAAAGGTGTCGGCAACGCCTCAAACGCAGCTGTAGCTTTTGCCAGGCTAGGGCTTAATTCGGCATTTGTCACTAATGTTGGCGATGATCAGATAGGACGAGACATGATTGACTCCTTGCATGCCAACAAAGTCGATAGCCGTTTTGTGCGTATTAACCCGGATAAAGTCAGCAACGTGCATTATGTATTGAGATATGATGTTGAGAGAACCATCCTAATTAAACACGAGGCTTACGACTATCATTGGCCGCACTTAAGGCCGAACGAGGTTCCTAATTGGATATACTTTAGTTCGATTTCCGAGCATGCGCTAAATTATCATGATCAAATTGCAGATTGGCTTGATGAATATCCAGACGTTAAATTGGCATTTCAGCCGGGTACGTTTCAAATTGAAGCTGGAGTTGAGAGGCTAAAACGGATTTATGCCAGGACCAATGTGTTAATAGTCAACCGTGAAGAAGCTGTCAATATAACGGGCGGGGACTACAACAATTACCACGATCTACTAAAAAAGATGCATGATCTTGGGGCTAAAATTGCAGTTATAACTGATGGGCCGAACGGCGCGGTCGCCAGTGATCAACGGGACATACTTAAGATGCCGCTGTATCCGGATCCGGCGCCGCCAGTCGATCGTACTGGTGCCGGTGACGCTTTCGCATCGACATTCGTCGCTGCTTTAATTAAAGGTAATACTATAGCAGGAGCGTTGCAGTGGGCACCGATTAACTCCATGAGCGTGCTGCAAAAAGTCGGAGCTCAGGCCGGATTGCTGAACGAACATGAATTGGAACATTTTTTGTCCAACTCACCAGATACATATCGTCCTGAAGCGCTTTAGTGACTCTAGCTTTAGGTTAAATTCGTATGCTAGGATGGAATGAGCGAGGATAATATAAACAAAGACGCAAGAATCTTATGACCAAGTTGTTATCTCGGTTACTAGACGCCCAACAGCCGCAATTTAGTCAGGCATTGACTCAACTTGAAGCCGCCAGCGGCAACTCTTGTCAAGACATCAGGCTTAGCGAAAGTGTGGTTGCCGGTTGCCGGGCAAAAATTAATGCTCTTTGTCTCGATCCTGATGACACTACAGGCGAAGAACTTTATCTGGCGTTGCAGCAAAAGTTAGTCGAGGATGATGCAATGCTAATTAGACGATTGCGGCAAATCAGCGCCTATAACGTCAATGCTGCAGGCAATTTAAGTGAAGGTATGGTTGAGGCCATTCGACAATCGAGCCGTAGTAGCAAAGTATTTGTGCTAAAAGTATCTGTAGCCAAACGCATATTAATGACTAATGTTCCCAAAAAAACTATGCGTTTGCTAGGCTACAGATCATTGGGTTCGCTTTTGAAGCACGAACCGCTGAGTTTAGTGGTTTTAGCGGCCAGGACAATTGAACCACTTAATTGGCAACATCGTTACGATGCATCGCTGAAACAGTTAATACCATCGCACCTCGAAGAAAGAGAAATCGCGATAGCTTCGCCGCACAACGACAAGTGGAGTGGGGTATGCTCCCAGCTGTTATCACTATCTAAAAAGACAGTAATTGTTAATAAGGAGCTGGGGGCAATATTGATTATACCTCTTCCGAATCGACCAAATCCGGGCATCACAACTGTTACTTTAGCACTAGCTGCTGACGGCTTAAATGCTATTCAAGCAGCTAGCAGTTATTTACGTTTGAGCCAGGTTGTCAGAGACTTCGGCCGCCGGGTCGATCTAGTGGCAACGGACGACCCGTTGCTTACTAAAACGGAATATTTTAATTCACCGCTATCCTGGGAAACTGTTCAGCGTTTTATACACCATGCAAAAGAACAATTTGACGTTTCTTTAGGCGAACACCTTAGAGTAGAAGAGTTGCTTGGCTGGCAGCCAGTGGAGTCATTAATTCACTGGATCGCGCCAGAAATGAAGTTCTGGAAGGACGGAGGGCATCTGGCTGCCATAGATAACGGACAAACCATTTCGTTCAATATTTTAGATAACGCGTTGAGCCTAGTTAATCGTCGTGATTACGGAGAGCATTACTTACATCACTTTAGGCGGTCTTTGTGGCAGGAGTTTATAGCCCGTTATATCCGACCGGAGTTATTGCGTCGCGCCATCAGTCATGAACTGGCACCTGAACTAGTAGGCGCAAACTTGCTTGATTAAAATGAAGGGTAGGTAGAAGAAATGTATCAAATTGCAATATCCGGAGCCGCTAGAGGAGAAAGCGTTGAAGAGGGAAGACTGCTTGCCGAAGCTATGGGTGGTGCGATTGCGCGTTTCGGCCACAGTTTAATGAGTGGCGCTACAATCGGCTTACCCAACTATACGGCAGAAGCCTACAAACGAGCAGGCGGTTTAATGAGTGTAGGTATTAGTCCTGCAAGTTCAAAAGTTGAGCATGTCCTTAAATACCGTTTACCTACGCAAGCCTACGATACGATAATCTATACCGGTCTACACTATACCGGACGCGATGCACTACTTATAACATCAAGCGATGCAGTTATATCAATCGGGGGCCGGATGGGAACATTGCACGAGTTCACGATTGCGGTAGAGAGCAGTACGCCAATCGGCTTTTTGCAAGGGGCTGGTGGTATCAGTCAGGAAATTCAGACTCTAGTGTCCTTAGCTCATCCCCTCAGAGAGGGTATGGAGATTATCTTTAATGAAGACCCCGATGAACTGATTCGTGATTTAGTTAAGGTTTTGGATAAAGAACACGCCCGATATAAAAATTTATATAGATAAGCTAGAGTCGAAGTGACAACTGCTACAATACCCTGTAGTCATATGGGAATTTTTAAACTGCATAGCGATTACTCGCCAATGGGTGATCAGCCGGCGGCAATCGAACAGCTAGTCGCCGGAGTCGCTAAAGGCGTAAAACATCAGACTTTGCTCGGAGCAACCGGATCTGGTAAAACTTTTAGCATATCTAATGTAATTAGTCGCTTCGATAAACCGGTGTTGGTTTTAAGCCATAATAAGACACTGGCCGCACAGTTGTTTAATGAATTTAAACGGTTTTTCCCAGAAAATGCGGTGCATTATTTTGTAAGCTACTTTGATTATTATCAGCCGGAAGCTTATATCCCGAGAAGCGACACGTTCATAGAAAAAGACAGTCAAATCAATGAAGAAATTGACCGGCTGCGTCATGCGGCCACAGATTCATTGCTTACGCGTCGGGATGTAATAATCGTTGCCAGTGTGTCGTGTATATATGGAATTGGTAGCGTTGAAAATTATTCGGGATTGGCAGTTTCGCTAAAAGCGGGCGAGCAACGTAAACGGGATAAGCTACTCAGGCATCTAACAGATATCCAATACCAGCGTAACGATATAGACTTTCATCGTGGCTCATTTAGAGTGCGTGGTGATGTTATTGATGTTTTTCCGGCCGGAGAAGAAACTGCTTACCGGATTGAATTTTTTGGCGACAGCGTTGAACGTATCTTACAACTAAATCCATTAACGGGTGAGTTGTTAAAATCAATGAAAAACTTAAAAATTTTTCCGGGATCACACTTTGTTACTCCACAAGAAAAATTACAACGCGCACTGGAAATGATCGAGCTAGAGTTAATAGAACGTTTAGGTTGGTTTAAAAGCCATAATAAGCTGCTTGAAGCGCAGAGGCTTGAGCAACGTACGCGGTTTGACCTTGAAATGCTTTCAGAGACTGGTTTTGTAAAGGGAATTGAAAATTACAGCCGATACCTGACCAATCGTGAGCCGGGAGAACAGCCTGCAACTCTACTTGATTATTTTTCGGATGACTTTTTATTGGTGATTGACGAGTCCCATATGACAATACCTCAGGTTAGAGGTATGTATAACGGTGACCGTTCTAGAAAAGAAGTACTGGTTGAGTATGGTTTTCGCTTACCTAGCGCTTTAGATAACCGTCCTTTGACATTTTCTGAGTTCGAACATCATTTGAACCAAGTCATTTATGTCTCTGCCACCCCGGGTGAGTATGAACTTCGCCTATCGCCTTCATTAGCCCAGCAGGTGATCCGTCCAACCGGCTTGCTAGATCCTCAAATCATGATCAAACCTATCGAGGGGCAAATTGATGATCTAATAGGTGAAATTAGGGCGACAGTTGAAAAGAACCAACGGGTATTAGTGACAACGCTTACTAAGAGGATGGCGGAGGATTTAACAGACTATTTGCGCGAGGTAGGTATTAAAGTGGCGTATTTGCACAGTGACATCGATACACTGGAGCGCAGCGATATATTACGTGACCTGCGGCTAGGAGTTTATGATGTGTTAATTGGTATTAATTTGCTTCGTGAAGGCTTGGATTTGCCCGAAGTCAGCTTTGTAGCAATTTTAGATGCAGATAAAGAAGGTTTTTTGCGCAGCGAACCCGCTTTAATACAGACCATAGGACGGGCAGCGCGGCACAGCGAAGGACATGTATTTATGTATGCCGATCACATTACTAAAAGCATGCGTGCGGCAATTGATGAGACCAATCGGCGCCGGTTAATTCAAGAAGAATATAACAAAAAGCATAATATTAAACCCGTTAGTATTACCCGCGAAGTTGAAGAGCGGCTTATAAGTGGCGAATCTACGACAAAAGACAAAGTAAATCTTAAAAAGATTCCGGTCGACGAATACCCTATGCTTTTGAAAGAGCTGACCGCTCAAATGGAGCTCGCTGCTGCCAATTTACAATTTGAACAGGCGGCTGAGCTACGTGATTTAATTGTCGAGCTAAAGCAAAAAGTAGTTTAGGTTATAGTCGGATTTTCGCTAAGTTTTACTTCAAAAATTTGACGGACTCGTTATACAATTAGTCTTAACTATGGCAAAACTATCCAAGAAAGATGTGCTCAAATTGGCGCGGCTCGCTCGGATTGAGCTAGAACCAGATGAGATTAATGTGTATATTGATGAAATTAATCGGATATTGACCTATGTTGAGCAGCTGAAGCTGGTTGATAGTAAGGACGTGATTCCAACCAATCAGATTACAGGGCTGACTAACATCATGAGAAGTGATGTAATAATCGATTACGGCTATAACCCCAGATCACTATTTAAAAACGTTCCTAAAGTAAGACAACACCAGATTCAGGTAAAGCGAATGGTTGAATTATGATAAGGCATTCCTGGCAAGCATTAGATAAAATTGCTGCTTCTGTTCGCCGTGGAAGTGTCAGGGCGATAGATTTAACGACCGAAGCACTATCTTTAATCGAAGCAAGCAGCGAGTACAATACAGTCATATTAACGCTTAAGGACCGGGCGCTCGAGCTTGCTGAGGAAGTAGATCGCAAAGTCAGACGCGGCCAAGATCCAGGGCCACTGGCCGGCGTGCCGTATATCGCCAAAGACAACTTCCTAGTTTATGGTGGAGAAGCGCGCGCAGGGAGTAAGATACTCAATGGTTTTGTGCCGCCATACCAGGCCACAGCGATTAACCGGCTTGAAGCTGCCGGAGCGATATGCGTAGCTAAAGCTAATATGGACGCTTTTGCTCATGGGGCCAGCACCGAAAACAGCGACTTTGGCGTTGTTAAAAATCCTTATGATAAAACACGGGTTCCCGGTGGATCGTCTGGCGGATCTGCTGCTGCTGTCGCCCTGGGGCTAGTTCCATTTGCGCTGGGTACGGATACTGGCGGATCGATTCGTCAGCCGTCATCTTTCTGTGGGGTTTTTGGACTAAAGCCAACCTATGGATTAATTAGTCGGAGCGGTGTTATTGCTATGGGCAGCAGTTTAGATTGCATCGGGCCGATTGCAAATAGTGTAGCTGATGCGGCATTAGTAGTAGAAGTATTGGCTGGCAAGGACCCTTTAGATGCTACTACTGTTGACCGTTCCAAAGAAAGATATGTAACTAAGCCGTTGAGCTTAAGCGGATTAAAGATTGGTGTAGTCAAAGAATATGTCAGTGACGGTGTGGCAGCCGATATTAAGCAGGCGTTCGATCAGACCGTCGCAGATTTAGAAAAGGCCGGGGCGGATGTCTGTGAGGTTTCTCTACCATCTACTAAACTAGCTTTAGCTTGCTACTACATTATCTGTCCCGCAGAGGTTAGCTCTAACCTTAGCCGTTATGATGGGATACGCTACGGATACCATGACGCATCTTCTAAAAATCTAGACGACAGTTATTTAAAAACACGTGGGCGAGGCTTTGGCAAAGAAGCTAAACGACGGATTATGATTGGTACCTTTGTGCTGTCCAGCGGCTATTATGACGCCTACTACAAAAAGGCTATGACAGTACGGACGATGCTGATAAAGGAATTCGAATCGGCATTTAAAAAAATTGATTTTTTAATTGGACCAGTGGCGCCGACTGTTGCGTTTAAAATTGGCGAAAAAACCAAGAATCCGTTGGATATGTATTTGGCAGACGTGTTAACTGTCCCTGCTAATTTGGCCGGTATTCCAGCGGCATCGGTTCCTATCGGGTTTAACGAACAGGGATTACCGATCGGACTCCAGTTAATGAGTGCGATGCATAGTGACCGTAATTTGCTTGGTCTAGCCATGTCGATAGAGGGCCTTAGCTAATGAGATTAACTAGCTCGAATCTACCGAGTAACCAGGTATCGGAGCGCTTCGTTTTAGCGGTAGCTTTAGTCCTGGTGTTGTTTGTGCTGGTTGTATACCTTATTAGCTTAAAAAGAAAGATTAATTATGAAAGGCACTGGAAAGCTATCCAAACGTTGTTAGCTAATAAAAACACGTGGAACGATGCTTTAATTGATGCTGATCGCCTGCTTGATGCAGTGCTTAAAAAGCGACGCTACAAGGGCAAGACAATGGGCGAGCGTTTAGTTGCGGCTCAACACGACCTAAAAGCTAATGATATGGTTTGGTACAGTCACAAATTGAGCAATAAAGTGTTAAATGATGACATTAAAGTCAGTAAAGCGGAAGTTAAGAAGGGATTATTGGGTTTTTGGAAAGCGCTAAAGGATCTGAGTGCCTTCAATCAGGATAAGGATATGAAGTGAGTTATTTCATGCCCACCATTGGTATCGAAACACACGTTCAGCTCAAAACTAAGTCTAAGCTGTTTTCGGGCGCCGGTAATGATGCCAGAGGGGCGGAGCCGAACACCCTAATTAATCACGTAGATTTTGGTTTGCCCGGAGCACTACCGGTACTCAACCAGGAGGCCATCAAGTTAGCATGCAAAGTGGCAATGGCACTTAAAACTAAACCCCGGCTATTTTCAACCTTCGACCGAAAGCACTATTTTTATCCCGATCTACCCATGGGATATCAAATAACGCAGTATGATCAGCCAATAATTATCGGCGGTCAAGTCGAGTTTGAACTTGACAGTAAGCCAAAAAGAGTCGGAATAACCAGGGCGCACCTGGAAGCTGACGCCGGCAAAAGCACACATCCTGCCGGCAAGGATTATTCTTTAGTGGACCTCAACCGAGCCGGCACGCCCCTGATTGAGATTGTCAGTGAACCGGATATGCATTCCAGCGCTGAAGCCAAGGCTTATGCCTATGAGCTGTATCTACTGATGTGCTACGCTTCTGTGACCGACGGAGATTTATATCACGGGAATATGCGCTTTGATGTTAATGTTAGTGTCAGTAATAACGACATTCTCGGAGTTAGAAGCGAGACAAAAAATCTAAATAGCTTTAGAGCAGTTGAAAAAGCTGTCGACTATGAAATTAAAAGACAGATTGAGCTAATTAAACGGGGACAACCAATTATCCAAGAGACGCGTGGTTGGAATGAGGCCAAACAAATAACGACATCACTACGTTTTAAAGAAAATGCTGACGACTATCGTTATATGCCCGACCCTGACTTACCCCCAATTGTAATCGACGAAAATTATGTTAATAAAGTGGCGGAGACTTTGCCGAAACTACCTGATTTTTGGCGTTCAAAATTATTTAAACTTGGGCTTTCTAAGATGCAGATAGCAGTTTTGCTAGATGCCAACATTGATTTTTCGGACTGTGGTTATCTCGATCTGATAGCGGATTTTGCCAATAGTAATTTAGACGTTAAATCCTTGACCAATTGGTTGATTAATGTAGACATTCCGCTTAATCGAGAATCAAAAACACAACCGAATATAATACGCTTCAGTCTCTATGAGAGTGTAATCAGGCTAATAGAGTCGGGGAAGTTAAACTCCACTTCTGCCAAAGAGCTGGTTGCGCGATTGCTCTCTTCTGAAAAATTGCCTTCGAATATTGAAAGGTTCGCTAAAACGTCTGGCTTGCTTCAGACCAATGACACAGACGAGATTGAGACTTTAGTTGACCAGGTTATCAAAGCTAATCCAAAGGCTGTAAAAGATGTTTTAGGGGGCGAGGATAAAGCCGTTGGTTATCTGATTGGACAGGTTATGGCTAGTAGCCACGGGCAGGCGAATCCCGAAGTAGCCAGAACGCTGATTATGCACAAGCTAGAACCATAAGCTAATCTATTTTTGCAGATTAGCAAGTTTTACTGTAGATTGTCTACTATGAGCAGCATAGACAGCATTTTTTTAATTATTACTGCAGTTTGTTTAAGTCTTTTCTTTTTGATAGGCATTGTTTTTATGATATATACCTGGTTCGTATTTCGCCTTTTTGTGAAAAAAGCCGAACAGGCGATTAACGGGGTTGAAACTGCGACGGCCATTATTAAAGAAGCCACTAAGCGCGGCGTGCTGCCGACGTTTTTAAAAGCTTTAAAGCTAATGTTTAAGGAATCGCGGAAAATGTAGCTTTATGTTAAAGCAGAAGCTATACAGAAAAGTTGCAACTGGGGCAGCCATCGCTGGGGTAGTGGGTATCGTTGCTGGCGCCTTAAGTGCCCCACGCTCGGGGGACAAAACACGAAAACTGTGGCGCAATACTGATCATGAGCTTGAATCAACCCTGGAGGATCGGCTTGGTTTGCTTTATCAGGAACTAGGAGAGTTACTTACTTCCATTCAAGGAGAAGAAGCTCAACTTGATGAGAGGCAGCGTGACCGTTTTGAGGCTTATTTAACAGTAGCAAATCGCTCCAAGGAAAAGATTGCAGAAGTTCTCAAAACTGTTAACGATGGCCATACTGATGATAGGGATCTGGGCAAATCAATTAAAGAAGCCCAAAAAGCTATAACGCACGTACGGACTTTTTTGTTAAAAAAGTAGATGGACATAAGCTGCTATAATTTTATTAGTAGCTTACAAAGAGACAAAAAGCTCAAATTAAGGGTTATGGCAAAAAATAACGTTTTATCCAGTTCAGACTTTGTGCACCTGCACAACCATACGCACTTTAGCGTATTAGACGGTTTGACAAAAATACCGGATTTAGTTAAACAGGTCAAGGACTTTGGTATGGATGCTGTAGCAATTACCGACCATGGCACTATGTCAGGAGTGATCGAATTATACCGAGAAGCTAAGGATAAAGGTATTAATCCGATCATTGGCATGGAAACTTACGTAGCCGCTCGCAAATTTACAGATAAGGAACCGACAAAAGATAAGCTTAATTACCATTTGACGATTCTGGCGATGAACGAACTTGGTTATCAGAATTTGATGCGTTTGTCCACTATAGCGAACCTCGATGGTTTTTATTACCGACCGCGAATAGACTTCGATTTGTTAAGTACTTACAACGCTGGATTAATAGTTCTTAGCGGGTGCATTGGCGGCGAACTTGGCGAAAACATCCTTAACGGACAAATACAGGCAGCTGAGGAAATAGCTTTATGCTATAAGGAGTTATTGGGAGATCGCTACTATATCGAACTGCAGGATCACGGCCACCGAGATCACCCTAGCTACTGGGAAACGCAGGGCCGGGTAAACGATGCCTTAATGAATCTAGCCAAGAAATTAGAAATACCTTGCGTGATTACATGCGATGCCCATTATCTAAATGCAGAAGATAAAGAAGCGCATGAAATATTACTGTGTGTTCAGACCGGCTCGTTCTTAGATGATTCTAATCGTATGAGTCTTAAGGAATTTGACCTGCATTTTACCGATCCGAAAGACGTGATTGCACGCTGGGGTAAGCAGTACCCGGATCTGATTAAAAATACAAAAGTTATTGCGGATCGCTGTTCGATTGAACTTAAGCTCAATAACATACTGATACCTCAATTTTCCGTACCTGCAGAGCACAAGAACGAGAGAGAGTATCTAAAAGAGCTCGTCAGTCAAGGTTTAGCAGTGCGCTATGCCGGCGTCTCTCAGACTCGAGCCAAGACCCTAAGTGTTAAACAGGCGCTAGCCAAGGTTCCTCAGCACATAGTTGAGCGGGCTGATTACGAATTGGGTGTCATAGATCACATGGGCTTTCAAGGCTACTTCTTGATAATTTATGATTTTATGACTTGGGGTAAGCGCCAAGGTATCGTGTTCGGTCCCGGTCGAGGCAGTGCGGCCGGTTCGATAGTATCATATGCGCTTGGGATCACCGCCATAGATCCGCTAGAATATGATCTCCTGTTTGAACGTTTTTTGAATCCGGACCGGATAAGTATGCCTGACGTCGATATCGACATTATGGATACACGGCGCAACGAAGTGATTAATTATTGCGCCGATAAGTACGGCCACGATCGTGTTGCCAACATTGTAACTTATGGTAAAATGGCCGCCCGAAATGCAGTGCGCGATGTTGCGCGTGTACTTCAAGTGCCCTACGCTGAAGCCGATCGCCTGGCAAAAATGATACCCCCACCGGTACAGGGGATTCATATACCGCTAAAAAAAACGCTGTCATCCGATCGCGATTTGAAGCACGAATACACCTCAAACCCGACTGCCAAACAGGTCTTTGATTTAGCGATGCGTTTAGAGGGCACTATCCGTAGTCATGGTGTGCATGCCGCGGGGGTAGTTATATCTCCGGATGATATCGTTAAATTTACTCCGTTAGAGATGGCGCAAAAGGGCGTTGTTGCAACCCAGTATGCGATGGGCCCGATTGAACAGCTTGGGCTGCTAAAGATGGACTTTCTTGGTTTATCTAACCTGACAATTATTAAAAATGCTTTACGCATTATTCGCAAAGTTTACGGAGACAATGTTGACATCGACAATCTACCGCTTGATGACGTGCGGACATTCGAACTATTTCAAAACGGTGATACGACTGGCGTATTTCAGTTTGAATCATCTGGCATGAGACGGTATTTAAAACAGCTTAAACCGACTCAGTTTGAAGACATTATTGCCATGAACGCGCTGTATCGTCCTGGTCCGATGCAGTTCATTGATGATTTTATTGCCCGGAAAAACGGCGAAAAGATCATTAATTATCCCCATCCTTCCATGGAAGGAGTGCTTAAAAATACATATGGTGTGCTTGTTTACCAAGAACAGGTCATGCAGATTTCGAAAGAAGTTTGTGGATTCTCCGGCGGGGAAGCAGACACTCTTAGAAAAGCCATCGGTAAAAAGAATATTGACATGATGCGTAAGTTACGCGAGAGGATGATTGCAGGTGCTAAAACGGTTTCCGGTATCAACGAGAAAACGATGCAAAAATTTTGGCAGCAGTTGGAAGACTTCGCTGCATATTGCCTTAACAAATCACACTCAACTTGTTACGCGTATATCGCCTACCAAACGGCATACTTAAAAGCACACTACCCGGCGGCGTTTTTGGCGGCATTAATGACCAGCGACTATGACGATACAGAGCGCTTGGCAATTGATATCGCTGAGTGTAAGCGTTTGGGTCTGCCGGTATTACCACCTGATATCAATGAATCATTTAAAGAATTTGCTGTTATTAAAGGGGAGAGTAATACTTCTATTCGATTTAGTCTAAGTGCCATTAAAAACGTAGGATCTAATGCCGTAGATGCGATCTTAACGGCACGCGAGGAAAAGCCGTTTATAGATTTTGAAAACTTTCTTTGCCGGGTAGATTATCGCGCTGTTAATCGTAAATCATTAGAAAGCCTAATCAAAGCAGGTGTTTTTGATCGATTTCACGATCGGGAATTGCTATTAAACAATCTTGATCTAATTATCTCCTATGCATCACGCTCCCAAAAGCAAGCTGACAGCGGGCAGACAGACCTATTCGGTAATTCAAGCACTAAAACTGATGGGGCAGTAAGATTAAATTTACCGACGTCAACGGATATTAAAATTTCGCGAGAGCAGCTTGGATGGGAACGCGAACTGCTTGGAATTTACTTGAGTAAGCACCCACTTTCACTGTTTGAGAAATTGTTGAAAGCGCGCACTCAACCTATAGCTAATTTAAGACCGGATATGGACGGGCAACCGGCACAAATTGGCGGCCTGGTAAGTTCTATTCGTGAGATTACGACTAAGAATGGTCAGAAAATGGCGTTTGTTAAAGTGGAGGATTTAACCGGCGCAACCGAAATAATTTTATTTCCTTCCAGCTATCAGCAAACCGCAGAGCTTTGGCGTATCGACAAGGTAGTGATTGTTAAAGGCAAACTTACCGCTAAAGATCGCGGCGGTCGGCTTAGTGATGAAGTTAAGCTATTAGTTGAAGAGGCTTCAGAACTAAGTGTAGAGCGAGCTGCCGAGTACGACAAACAACTGCTTAGCGGGCCGGGGGCAAAAGGTTTAGATAAGTCGATGCGTTTGTTTATTCGTCTGACCTCGTCTGAAGATCATCAACTGCTTAAACAACTTAAGCGTACCATTGACTCATATAGCGGGGGCACAGAAGTAGTATTAGTGCTTGGCCCCGAACAACGTAAACAGGCTATTAAACTGCCGTCCGGTATCGATATGAATAGTGACGGTCCGAAACGTTTACGGCTATTGATGGGTAGCGAAAACGTTGTTTTATCTTAACCCGGAAATTGATGAGCTAGCAGCAAACCAACAACTGCTATAGAAACCAAGCCGATATCCAATAACGGATGCTTGGCTGCAAATTCTTCACCCTCAACTAAAACCTTTCGCCAAGCAAAGGCGTGCCGCAAGAGAAAGACAGCTAAAGCAAATAAGCCAATGCTTGACTCTACAATGTCGTAATAAGTGTAGTTAGTTAAAATTAAGTCATGTGTATGGCCGGTGTAGTGCGCAATTATTACTCCCGCCCCGATTATTGCACTAACCGGTATATAAGGCCAGTATGCTTTGAGGTATGATTTTGTTTGACGGTGATGTCGAGCTTGTAGTTTCTTGTGTGATGCAGCCGGAGTTTTTTTGGGGGTGAGGGACATTTTTTGTATTTTTTATTATTTGCATATTATACCATAAGAGTTAAGTAAAACAGTGCTATCCCTGCTGCAACACTTACATTAAAGGACTCTTTGGATCCGCGCATTGGGATAGCGATAATTTTGTCGCAATATTTAAGCTCATCAGGTTCAATACCTTTGACTTCATTACCTACTATCAACGCGATGCTGCGGGTGGGCTTAAAGCGTTCAATTGTTTGTGCTTCAGGTAGTAGTTCCAGAGAGACTACTTCAACATCTTCAGCATGCCTGATTTTTTGGATCGCTGTGGGTAAGTCGGCTGCATGATCCCAGTAGAGCATGTGTTCTGCTCCGAGAGCAGTCTTGGCAATTTGCGCATCTACTTTAGCGCTTATGTGGCATGGGCGCTGATCATTTACTAGTCTTGGATAGGGTGTATAACCGCACAAAATAACCTGTTTAACAGCGAATCCTTCGGCAGTTCTTAACATTGCGCCGACGTTATGAGCGCTTCTAACGTTATTGATTATAAGATAAAGGTTGATGTTCGCTTTCATTATTACCGGCCT
Source organism: bacterium (assembly GCA_021800155.1). Classification (GTDB taxonomy): domain Bacteria; phylum Patescibacteriota; class Saccharimonadia; order Saccharimonadales; family UBA4665; genus JAJZWH01. The sequence goes on along the minus strand of JAJYZG010000004.1, from coordinate 7,602 downwards.
ATAAAGCTTACAATTTTAAATTCTATTTTTTAAGTAGCAGTCGGGATATGTGTTAATGCTTTATACTAATTAAGGATCATGCATTATGAGTAATAATTTACGTTCTGATGAAGAAAATGCCACCTTACGGCGCGCCCGACTGCTAGGCTTCGATTACCTTGATACTTCAGCAATGGCGAACAAACAGTTATACCCGAACCTGATTACTATCAACGAAATGCGCGGCTACCGCGCATTACCAGTCAAAGCAGATGATTACCACATTACTTTTGGGATTCTTAACACTACGCCTCAATCCGCCCTTAAGACATTGACGGAACGCTTTTCTGATCGCAGGGTTAACTACGCATTGATTTCCGAGCCCGGATTTCATGAATACATGAATCTATATGATCCACCCAAAGAGATTGTTTACCACAATATTGAACTTAAGGATGCCGGATCCAAGGCTCTCATTGAACAAATCTCCAATATTTTAAATGAAGTCCAAGCCGACGACATGCTAGCTTACCTAGTTTCACAAGCGCACCGGTTGAATGCTAGCGATGTTCACATCGAAACTCAAGATGATGGTGTGAGAATCCGTTTTCGGATTGACGGCGTGCTGCACGTAATAGCACGTATCTCGATGGATAAATATCGTGTCTTGCTGGCTGCTATTGCTAGTGCCGGAGACATATCAACTGGCAGTAATGAAGCGCAACAAGGACATATTTCGCAAAAGGTCATAATGGCAGACCAAACAGTGGTGGATGTAAACGTTCGATTAGAAACTGTGCCTACTATCAACGGGATTGACATAGTAATGCGTTTGTTTAATATGGACCAAGCATTGTTTCAGCTGGATCGCTTGGCTCTATCACCGAAAGAAAGGGCTGAGGTGGACTCCATAATCAGCAAACCTTCAGGATTAGTTATGGTTGTGGGTCCTACCGGGTCAGGGAAAACCACTACCCTGTATTCAATACTCAACAGCCTTAATCAGGAGGAACGCAAAATAATTACTATAGAAGATCCGGTGGAATTTCAGTTTCATGGAGTTACACAAATTTCTGTACGCTCAAGCGAAAGCGGCGATGATTCGTCATTTGGCGATAAACTGCGAGCCGTATTAAGGCTTGATCCAGATATTGTAATGATTGGCGAGATACGTGATCAGGACACGTCTCGCACGGCACTCCAAGCCGCTCTGACCGGGCACTTGGTTTTATCTACATTTCACGCCGGTAGTGCCGCCGCAGCCTTAACTCGCTTAGCAGATGTTATTGGGCAAAATCCTTTGTTCGTTTCTTCAATCCGACTGATAATGGCCCAGCGGCTAGTCAGACTGCTAGATAATGAGACTAAACAGGCTTACTCCGCAACACCCGAGGAAGTTCAGTTAATTCAACAAGTCATAGATACCTTGCCTGGGGGAATTGAACGACCGTCATTAGAGAACCTAACTCTTTATAAACCAGGGATGAGTCAAAATAATCCTTATGGTTATCGTGGCATTCTACCTATCCGCGAGCAGTTGACTATTACAGATTCCATACAACAAGTATTGACTACGCCATCGACGGTCGTGAACACTGAGCTCATTGAGCACGCCGCCATATCAAGCGGCATGCTTACCATGTTGCAAGATGCAATGCTAAAGGTCATATCTGGCAAAACCACATTGAGTGAAGTTTATCGTGTTATTGGCTAGCACAATATGCTATTTGACGGGTAGTAGTTTCGTATAGGATTTGTGCTGATTGGCATTGTTATCTTCTGCAGTCATTAAACGCAGCCTCAGCTTTATCCAGTGTCTCTTTTTAGCATATCGTTACGCGGTGTAAATAGCTGTTGCTGCTTTCGTGCAGGTAATAACGGCGATCTTTTCGTTCGATTTGTTCATCGTGCAATATTTAACTTCTGATCACGCCTAATCTAGAGTTACGCTAATTCCTCACTTTTCAATTGAGGTAATGAGATTTCTGCGGCTAAATTACCTTGATCTTCATATATATTCAAGAGCGTTGTGTCAACCTCTCCCTTCTGCGAACACCTAGCCCTTAGTCTTAGTTAATCCATTAACACAGTTTGCTAGTGTTGTTTTTAAAGTATTTTGGATTCTCATCGTGTTGTAGTAGTGGATCTGTAAAGCTACAGTTTCATGAGTCCCAGTTGGATCACTAAGTCTGGTTAGTGGTTTAAGTTCATCTTTAAAGCCACCAAACCATCTTTCCATAATGCCCTTCTACTGTGCACTGAATTTGTTAGAGTAACTTAGGGTAATCTCCATTTTCTGACAGATAAGTTGGTGTTTATAGCTTAATTATTCACTGTCTTGGCAAGAGTCCGGAATTACAGGCGGCGCATGCTTAGATAGCCCATCAAGTACGGCCGCGTAAAATAGCTCGATAGAGTAGTAGAAATTTAACCGCCAACTAACAACCCGTCTGGTTTTTAGATCTATTACAGCAGATAAATACAACAGGATGCTGTTAAACCAAAGATAGCTAAATTTTTTCGCCCAAGCCCTTGAGTTAACCATACCTGAGTAGTTAATGCCGGATTGTTGCCCGGTTTAATCTTTAAATACAGCCAACTCTTTTAGAGCGCTGGGTGGTGCAACAATCTCCGGCTTAGTGGGCTTGTATTTTCTCTTTTTTAGATGCACTAGTCACCTTGATAGCGGCTAGATTATGGATTCTTCTGGTTTTGTTTTCACTCTGGTCTAAATGAATATTCGAACGATAAACTCCGTAAAAGCGATGTTCGTTTAGGGCAGCATAAGCAAACTAACAGCTAATTGGTCTCGTTTAGCTCTAATCGTTCTAGTACAGTAAAATCTGGTTTTTTGGACAACTTCAAGATACTTAAGAAACTTTTAGCCGACTTGCTTTTTGGGCGTTTAAGTTCAGTTGTAGCTCGACCTAATCTGTTGTAGAGCTGTTAGATCTTCTTTAAGCAGTTGTTTTCTAGTATTGAGTTCTTGTTGCCATTATCGATTAACTTTCTTAGACGGCCGTAGATAGTTCTAAGATATACTTTGTATTTAACTGCTGCTTAAGCGATTGGCATACCTTTGTTTTTAGCGTTTTCAATGGGATCCGAGCTTTAATCTGTGGGCAATATCGTATCAATTAATAGGTATTATAACCTCATATCACATTACTAACTTAATCATACTGTGTGTTAGCTAAAGACAGTGTGTACATTTTAGCTGGAGGGTGACATCAGTTTACTATAGTCTGTTTGGTTGTCTGAATCTTAATTTCAATATCGGCGGATAACCTTCGATAATATCCTGATGCTGCTCACTGTCTGTGCATGACTCTTAAACAATATTCAATAAATGGTTCTTGCTTGGATTTACATCAAGGGGCTAATAGTGTAGTCTAGTACGGATATGTCAAGCGTGATCGAAGCGATCAATAAGGAGCAGCAAAAGCCTAATGTCGTAGCTGTAAGAAGCGGCGATAGTGTGCGCGTGCATCAACGGATACGCGAAGGTAATAAAGAGCGAATCCAGGTGTTCACTGGTCTGGTCATCCAAACTCGTCGCCAGAGTGGGCACTTAAGTCGGATTACGGTCCGTAGAATAGCAAGTGGAATAGGTGTCGAAAAAAGTTTTTTAGTCCATAGCCCACTAGTAGTAAAGATCGAAGTTACTAAACGAAGTAGAGTGCGGCGCAATTACTTATCATATATGCGTGCGCGTACCGGTAAGGCTGCCAGACTGAGCGGGATAGAATTCGACCGTGAGGCAGTAAATACAATTCCTGAAGCGGCTTCTGCCGAATCAGAAATACCTGAATCCGTAACGCAAGCTGGCGGCGAAGAGCCTAAGTCAGACGCCAGCTAAAACATAATAAAAGAGACTTATGTTGGTAGTAGGTTTAGATGAAGTGGGACGTGGTTGTATTGCTGGCCCACTGGTTGTAGCAGCAGTTGCCCTAAACCATCCGATTGTTGGCCTTAACGACTCTAAGCTATTGAGCAGGACTCGTCGGAGCGAGTTGGCGGTAATTATTTATAAAGAGGCTGTCTTCATTGGTATAGGATGGGTAACAGTTGATGAGCTTAATGATCGGGGGCTATCCAACAGTTTGACCATTGGCGCAGAGCGAGCTTTGAAAGAGCTAACGTTTGCGCCTGAGCAGATAGTGCTGGACGGTAATTTTAATTATGTTCCGAAGAAATATAGTGTTAGAACATTAGTCGGAGCGGATAAAATAGAGCCGGCAGTAATGGCGGCGTCAATAATTGCCAAAGTTGCGCGAGATGAATACATGTTTAAGCTTGCAAAAAAATATCCCGACTTTGGCTTCGACAAGCACGTCGGATACTGTACTGTGTTGCATAGACAGGCACTTTCGCGTTATGGATATACTCCTGCTCATCGGCTTCAGTTTGAGCCTGTTAAATCGCTCTATCTTCAGAAAAGAAAATTTGCAGTGAGGCAAGGTCACGTTGCTTCCAATAAGCCTGCCAAGTAATAGTCTCGATTGCTTGTTCGAGCGAGCGGTTAAACGCATCAGTCAGATTATGCTCAAAAAATGTTTTAAATTCTGGAATAAAGTCTAAATCGGAGTATGCCTTAGCGACAATTCTAGGTATCATATAGAAGCTTAAGTCAGAGCCAATATTTTGTTTAAGCCAGCTCCAATTTTCTTTGAGCCACTGCCATGTATAATTCTTGGAATAACGGTTAGCAAAGCAGTAGTTTAGCCAATAAGAAATGTCTTGTAAACGAACTTGATCGCTTTTAATCATTGCTAGGGCCGAATTAATTAGTTCCGGCTGCTTAAAGTTCGTGATACCTGCGGCAAGTGCTAGCTTTTCTTCACTGTTAGAGCTAGCATTATGCAATTTAACCATAGCGTTATACTCGGCTATGCCTCCATGTCTGGCGACTGTAGCATAAATGATGCTTCGGATATCTGGGTGAAGCGGATTATTTGTCAGGTTCTTAAATCGCTTGGCTACTTCGTCAAGGGAGTTCGGGTTTTCACTGACACACATTAAACTTAAAATTATCGGACGTAGTAGTTGATCAAAGTGAGATTCGCCTTTATGCAAGTCCCAGCCTAAGCGCTGGTACTGTTTAGTGGCTAGCCGGTTAATGAAAACGTTAGAATCTTTGCGCAGCTTTTCATCATCCATAACGTATCTTAAATTAGCTAAATTGGCGGCAATGATTTCCCATACTACGACATTGTTTTCAGATCCATAGGAATTTAACAGCTTGAGTGACTCGGTTGTCTTTTGTATGCCGGATTTGGCTGCTTCAAAACTGTCACTTAGAAGGCCCATACGATCAAGGGGCGACAACTTACCGGATTCGACCGCCTTACTTAGTTCATCGAGGTTCTCCTTAGCATAGATCACTCGAGCAAATGCGTTTCTGCCATAATTAATTACCGGTAGCTGAGATTGGGTAGGCAATGTAATTGTCTGCTCTTGCTTGACCAGTAGTTGTTTATTCAATTCAGGTTTGGTAAACAAAGGTATGGGCCAGATGGAAGACTCCCTATTCGCCCGTGGATTGATATAGAAACGTTGCTGAGAGATGCTCAGTACTCTATTCTTCAAGTCTGCTTTAAGCAATGGAAATCCTGGCTGCTTGGTCCAACTGTCCATAAAATCCCCTACTTGTTTGTCTGACACGTCTTCCCAAGCTCGCCAAAGATCGGTAGATTCAGTGTTGGAGTAAGCGTGACGTTTAAGATACAACTTTAGTCCTTTTCGGAAATCTTCTTCGCCCAAAAAGCGCATTAGCATCAATAACACGCTTGCACCCTTTTCGTAACTTATATTGTCAAAAATAGTTCGAATTTCGTCAGGATGCCGAATCGAAACATTGATCGGATGGGTTGACTCTAAGGCATCTAGCCACAATGCAGCGCTTTGCTCGTCGGAGATAAATTGCATCCAGGCGTTCCATTCAGGGAACAGTTTGTCTATGGCAACGTATGACATTAAAGTGGCGAAGCTCTCATTTAGCCAAAGATCGTTCCACCAGCGCATTGTTACCAAATTACCGAACCATTGATGAGTAAGTTCATGTGCGACTACGTTAGCCACATACTGTTTCATGATCAAACTGGTATTCTTAGGATCAACTAGCATAGCTTGTTCGCGAAAAGTAATTAATCCCCAATTCTCCATAGCGCCAGATCCAAAATCCGGCAACGCCAGTAAATCACACTTCGACAGAGGATAATCGATTCCGAAGTAAGCGTTAAAAAAATCTAAAGTTTTTACGGCTACGTCAAGCGCGAAAGTGGCATAGGTAACATCGCTAGGTTTAGCAAAAGCCCGTACCGTTACACCCGCCTGAGTAATTTGACTGAGACAGTCAAGTTTACCGATGGCGAAGGCTAGCAAATAAGTACTCATCCTAGGGGTTTCATCGAACACGGTTTTTACTAACTTAGAGCTGGTTGCGGACCGACTCACGGTTTCAGTATTCGCGATCACGGTATCGTCTTTTAAAGATGTGAGCGCCAGTCGGAACACCGCCTTGGCTTCGGGCTCATCGATACAGGGAAACACTTCTCGCGCATGATGGCTCTCGAATTGAGTAGCTAATATAATCTCATCTTTATTACCGTTCTTGTAATAACACGGATATAGTCCGTTCATCGGTCGTGTAATTTTACCCTTAAAGCTTATTTCCAGCCGATATTCGCCAGGATATAGCGTTTCGTCGGTGTGAAGTCTTAGCTCGTCATAAGTTTTATGAATTACTTGACGATTAATCTTTAGCTCTTGTTCAGTTGAACGGTTTTTGCGAAAGATTTTGGCACTGACAATCGTGAGTTCTTTTGCATGCAGAGTCACGCGTTTTGACGGCCGTCCGGTTTTCTCACCTTCAATTATTGCAGTGCCAGCAAAATTCATGCTGGCTTTATCTGGTGCTAAATCGAGAATGTATTTATGCGGAGCAAATTGTCCATATAGCCGCCTGACCTGGCGCATTATTCTATTTCCTTAATTTAAATTGTGTAGTTACAGTCTATCATGTAATAAATATCACATATATTGTTGATCTATATCAGCCACCGCTCCGCCGATTGTTAAATGCCAAAAACCTGAAGAAGCTTAATGTTTAAGACTTGCACCTCTTGCTCGGCGTAATATCCGACACATTTTTTTACTTTCTTTATTGAATCAAGCTTTTGTTTCTTTATTTTATGAATTACTCAAATAGACCGTAGACACTTCCGACATGTAGAATAAGTTTGTAATAACTAATTCTACATAACGACAAGAAAAATATGTTTAACCGTATTGGATTATCTACTATCTATGAAACAATACTACCAAATTATCAGGCTTTAAGCTGTATTAAATTTGTCAGTGAAAGTAAAGAAGCCAAGCATTGTCTTAGGTCATAAATCACTCCCAAAGGTGTTTTAATGTTAGCTTAACCTGTCGACATTATGTTGTTACTAGAAGCTATTTCTACAAATGGATTAAATATTTTACTCCTAAGTATCTATCATTCCTAGAAAGACGCATTAGATAAAAAGTAATGTTACCGAAATAGTACCGGTTAGATACTAATAGTGTTACCGTAATTCTCACTATGAAGAGAGCTATGAAACACGCCATAATTAAGGA
>JAJYZG010000061.1 GCA_021800155.1 bacterium | reverse complement strand
AATTACCTCAGCTTTAACAGCCGGGTCAATGATCCGAAAATTTCCCATAGTTTTATCTCCCAGTTTAGTTAGTAAATATTGTACTGCTAGCTATGCACAATGTGTCCATTTTATTGGGAGCGTGACAGTCGTCATTAATTATTTTCTATTTCTACTAGTCGCATTTCTTAGGCTATTTGACGAAGTGTTTGTTGTGGATTATTCAAAACACAAGGACAAAGAACAATTACAAAAACATTTTCAACTATTGTCAGAGTACGCAGACACAGCTTCACTTACGCTTAAAAATCATAGCGTCAATAAATACTGGCGAGAAGTTGGTTACGAATTAGATGAACTCTTCGAACTTATTAAAGTCATGGACGCTAACTCAGAGGCTGACTGGAAAAAAGAGAGGTCTAAAATAAGATCGTAGACCTTAGTAGCTATGTTTTTGGCTCCTTGGCCTGACTAAAAGAGTATGGTATTTCCATCCCCAATTCTTCAAAAATACCCTTAATCTCTGTTGCTGAGCTAACTCGTCGGTGAAGACCATCAGGGAACCAGTAGTAAAACGGCTCACGAGTAATGTAAATGACAGCAAAGCCTAAGTTTTTTAACCTGTCTTCGTATACCTCGGGCAATTTGTCTGCTCGATAAAATTTGTGTCCTTCTCCCTCAATACCAGTTTTCTCTTTTACATATTCTGGCCAGATATCCATAGGCTCGGGATCAACAAGGTCTACTATGCGCCATTTCTTATCTGGATGTAAGACACTCAATTGCTTATCCATGTATTCGTGCCTTTGGTCAATAGTGAATGGTTCTGCAAGTTGGGCTGAACCTATACAGACTACTACTTCATCGTTGTTCTGCATGGCAGTATCAATAAGCTCCAGATGGCCTGGATGTAGGGGCTGAAAACGACCTAGAACTAAGCCAATTGATTGTTGTTGTGTTTCTTGTGGATTAAGACCTTCTTGTGCCATGTAAATACTCCTTTACTGTTATATCAACTCCCTCATCAAACGATGTTGGTTCGGGAAGGATAGAAGCGTATTTTTGTAAAGCGCTTAAATCCATAACTTCTTGCTGCCTTGGGACAACTTTATTAAGATCCCACCTTAGTTTACCTTCAAAACCCAAAGCACCAAATACGCTGGTCGCCATTTCTTCGTAGGTTGGTGCTGTACCGGTTCCTACATTTAGCACTTCTTCCTGCAACGATGCATGTCCTAAAGCTAGGGTGTATCTAGCTGCATCATCAATATAAATGAACTCACGTCTTTGAGTTGGTGGCCCCCACAGTTCAATTTCGGTTTGTCCTTCCTCTTGAGCATTATGGAAGTCTCTTATCCAAGAAGCGAGTAAGTGAGATCGACCCATTTCGTATTTATCGCCTGGACCATAAAAATTAGGCAGGATTAAGTGAGAGTGTTCTATACCACTCTTAGCTCTATGGAGAGCAGCTATATCAAGAAGAGTAAATCGAGACAACGCATAACTCATTAACTTTTGATTCAGCAGTCCGGGATCACCATTAAACATATCTTCTCTTAACGGTTCATCCGTAATTGGATAACAGCCTGTTGTACCGATTGTTACCACTTTCTTAATGCCATTCAAAGCCGCAAACGCGAACAGGTTTTCGTACATCCTCACATTCTTCTCATATACTTCAACTGGGTTTTCTGCCGTTGCGGTTACGCCAGGATAATAATCGGCTGCATCAAATAGTACATCTGCTTCCTTTGCGTCTGAAATCATGGGAGGGTTATCTTCAAGCAAATTCAAATCATCACTACCTAGCACGAGCATATCCTCGTGACCATTAGCTTGTGTCATGGCGCTAGCCAAGAAACCATTTCTACCAATCAGCACTTCCATTAACAGCCTCACATACTTAGTGTTATATTGACACTATACCTATTTTATAGTAATGTCAACGTATAGATTAAAGGATTATATGGAATACGTCTACGAAGCACCCGTTTTAACTGTTGACGCTGTTATTTTTCAGCTGATTAATAACGAACTCAATGTATTGTTAATTAAACGAAATCTAGAGCCATTCAAAGATACCTATGCGTTACCCGGGGGCTATAATCCCAAAGGTGAAACAACTATGAAAGCCTTTGAGCGAGTACTAAGTACTAAAGCCGGAATTAAGAAGGATAACCTGCAACTTATAGAACAGCTCTATACTTTTGATACAGTTGCTCGTGATCCTAGAGGTCATGCAGTTTCAATAGCATATATGGGACTTACTCGTGATCCAAAGATTAAAGAGAGTAGCGATACTGAAGACCCTAAGTTTTTTCCTATTACTAAATTACCAAAACTTGCTTTTGACCACGAAAGTATCATCAAATATGCTCACGAACGATTAAGCTCAAAAATAACCTACACAAATGCAATTTTCGCTTTACTACCAAAGCAATTTACATTGACTCAGTTGCAGCAGGCGTATGAAGCTGTACTTTGTCGAGAATTAGATAAGCGAAACTTTCGTAAGAGAATCATGGCTCTTAATCTTTTAAAGCCGACTAGCAAGTACTTTACTGAAGGCGCTCACCGCCCAGCACTTATCTACTCCTTCCAAAAACAAGGTCTAGAAACAAGCCCACAACTGATAGACTGATCCCTAATAATATAGTGTTGACAATACACTAACTAGAGTCTACACTACTAAGTAGATAGTGTATTAAGTACAATTACTAAGGAGTGTTCATGATGAATCTAGAACTTAGCAGTTACCAAAGGTTGGCGCTAATAGATGTAGATGTACAAAATGACTTTTGTCCAGGAGGTAGCCTTGCGGTTAGCGAGGGAGACCTTGTTGTCCCTGCACTTAATAGAGCTTGGAGTTCCATAAAGGATGTTGCAAGCGGTAGAGTAAGAACTTATCCTTATGCTCATCGAGAAGACTTGGATTATAAAGAGACTACGGCTGTTATCGCAGCAACAAGAGACTGGCATCCGGAGCAAACAAATCACTTCGGTTTCCCGCCAGACTTTATCAAGACTTGGCCAGTTCATTGTGTAGCTAATACGGAAGGTGCAGAATTCCACCCAGACTTAGATTAAGCGTGCCGCTAACCACAGGCTTTAGCCTGTGGCAGAAAGGCTCCCTGGAGCAGACACAAAGTATTGTGTCTGCGAAAGTAGTCTGCCATGCTTGGGTCAGAGATGAAGAAAG
>JAJYZG010000060.1 GCA_021800155.1 bacterium | reverse complement strand
CTCCTTAAGATTGACCGTAATGCCCTTTACAAGTTACAGGTTCAACAGCAGAAGGACGATGAACTAGCTAGGCGGATTAAAGCTGTCCTTAAGGAACATAAACACTACGGTCATCGTAGGGTAGCCCTAGAACTTAAGATTGGTAAGAATAGGGCTAGAAGGGTTATGTTGGCCTATGGACTAGGCCCAGAGCCTTCACCCCACCAGCGGACACTACAAAGAGCATAGAGGACTCAGGGAGGCTCCATCTAACCTGCTCAAGGCTTATGGTGTATTCATCTGACAGTCTAACTTCATTTGGGCTTGTGACTTTACTTACCTATGGGTACCGCAGTTAGGTAGATGGTACTACTTGAGCACAGTTATTGAGCTATTTAACCGAGAGATTGTTGGCTGGAGCATAAGTATTCATCATAACTCTGAATTAATCCTGTCAGCCCTCTATGATGCTTTGGGCGGTAATGATCAACCAGAGATAATGCATTTTGACCGTGGCAGCGAATATCTATCCGAAGCCCACATGGATCTACTGGACAGCTTGGGTATTAAGCCTAGTACTTCAGCTAAGGCCAGCCCATGGCAGAATGGCCGTCAAGAACGGTTCTATGGTAGCTTTAAAACCGAACTTGGTTCATTAAAGAACATTAGCTGTGAGGGTGAACTATTTGAGTTGGTGGCCAGCACCATTACGTACTACAATACTAGACGAATGCACACCGCCTTAAAAACAAACCCGATTCAATATAGACAAAATTACTACAAGAAAAAGTTCATTGGCGAAGTCGGCTTAACAGAGGTCCGAGACAAAGTGCTGCAAATTTCGGGGACTTGACAGTCTGTTTGTATATCGTTAACTAGTTTTGTACTAGTCCGGCTGGCTATAGTGGACGAAGTTAGAACCTCAGTTATGGCTAAGGCCTGGGTAAAGTAATCCCCGCCTCCTTAGCGGCGTTTAACAATTCAGCGTTTAATGTCAGTAATTTCTTTTCTAGCGTCAGTTTCTTAAAATCTTTATCTGTTATAGACGAGCGCTGGAGGTCTGCGATCATAAAATAGAGTTCTTTAATGTCACCCTCAAGGGCCTCTAATTTCCCATATATGGGTTCTACGGCATTCTCAACGATTGATTTAATCTGTTGAAGGTCATCTTGGGTTAAGCTCATAGTACGACAATTATAGCATTTGTAACTCATGCAGCATGACCGTAATAAATGGCTGGCCATTATGTTCCGTGTTAAACACCTCCTTGAATCCTCGCCAGAGATTGCTCCCTAAATTACCTAGGGGTCACCCCTATATAGTCTGGTTGGGGGCTTAGCTTTCAACCGACAAATTTTTACGTTAGGTTAATAGCTCTCAAAAAATTCTTATTCTAGTTACGAGGACCCTCGTTCCTATATAGTTTTGACCTATCTTTTCTTACACTGAAGTAAAGATTCTGCTGTTGCGCCAAAAGAATCAGGATATATCCTAGCTTGCTAAAATTTCAATTAATGAGGGTGGTATAGCTTTATCCTCCTCTGGTGCATATCTCTCTAATCTGGCACAAAGCAAAAAAAGTTGCTAACTCTTAACGTTTGGCACAAATTGAAAGCATAGACTAGTGTCTGAAATAGACGAACGGCTGATTGGGTGGTATTTTTATCATTGATCTTGAATGTTATGATATTCGAATGATTGAACGTATTCAAAATGTTGGCTATGTTGTGCATGGTAAAACTATCGGTGAAACATGGCTAAACCTTGTCGAAACTGTTTTGAAAAACGGTGTGTTTGAGCTTGATGAAAACCGAGGACGTTTTGCGGTTCCAAATGTAAGGTTTTCGTCTGAAACGACTATCGTGAATGACCCATTAATTAAAGATTTTGGCGATTGGGATAAGATTAACGCGATGAAAAGGGTTGTGTTTGAATTAGACGAAATGGTTGATTTTGACATTACGCCATCTTTCCGCTCTGGGGCCAAGAGCTACAAAAAACGTCTTGCTGAAGGTAAGATGATTGATTTCGTCGTTAAACGGTTGGCGAAAATTCCTGAATCAAAGAAGGCCGTCATGGTCTTTCCCACCTATGAAGATTATCAGGAGGTCATCGGCAGTCCACGGAACGATTACCTACCTTGTATTGTGGCGCTGCAATTTCGCGTGGCAAAAGATAGACGGAATAATTTAAAACTGAACCTTACTTTATTTATGCGCTCATGGGATGGTTTTCAAAAAGGTGCTGGTGATCTGACGGTTATTTGCATGTTGGCAGATATCGTAAGGAAAAAGTTAGAGGAAAAGCTGGACAAAAAAATTGATCCAGGACGGCTCGATGGTCTTGTCACCGATATTCATATATATGAGAACACCTACGAAAACGCACAAGACGTATTACTAAGATACTTCGATAAAGTAGATAAGGAGTTGGTATAATATGGCCCACATACACAATGAACCGGGGCAGCACGATTACACCGTAGGTGCGTATATCGTGCGTCTTGATAGTGAAGAGCCTAGAGTGTTGTTGCATATGCATAAAAAAATGCAGATGCTACTACCTATTGGCGGACACGTTGAGCTTCATGAAACACCGTGGCAAGCAGTAGCTCGTGAGATGAAAGAGGAGTCAGGTTATCTACTAAGCCAAGTTAAGGTTCTACAGCCTAACCAGCGCATACAGTCCTTGTCTGATATTATTATTCACCCTCAACCAGTGGCCCTGACCGACCAAGATGTTACTAAAGAGCACTTTCATACAGATATGGCGTTTGCATTTACGGTTCACGGTGATCCGAAAGGGAATGTTGACGAGGAAGAGTCGACCGACTTGCGTTGGCTGACTAAAGCGGAGTTGGATAAGCTTATGGTTGCGGAAATATTCCCTAATACTCGTGAAATCTATAACTTTATCTTTGATACGTGCTTGAGCTCGTGGGAAGCTGTTGCGCCCGATAAGTTTGAAATATAATAATAGTCCATAAAATATGATGTCTCTGAGAAGGCCCCTGTTTTTTTTGAGTAAAACTAGTACAAATATTATTAATGTGTCATACTATTATTAGTAGACAAGAAAATTTTGTACGATTTTCATACGGAGATATCTAATGGGTGTTATAGAACTCCTGACTTGACCAAATTAGTCCCCGTAATTTAATGCTTTAAGAACTGCCACCATACTGTCCGGAATCTCCGGTTCGGTCGGGTATAGTTGACCATTAATAGTTACTGAACCGCTGCGTATGGTCTTT
>JAJYZG010000059.1 GCA_021800155.1 bacterium | reverse complement strand
CTACCTCGGCAGTGACAAACCCGACGACTGCGGGGGTATATGATGTTACCATCAATGACAGCGTTGACAGCCAAACCGATGCTATTGATGTGCTATCGTCAGGAGCAAACGCCTATACAATTACTGGAACGGTGGCACCGACCTTCACCATGTCCCTCTCGGGTGCCTCTGACAGTTTTCCGAGTAATCTGTCAGCAACAGCTTTGACTGTTAGCAGCGGCATTACTACGACTATTAGCACGAATGCGGCTAGTGGTTGGTTTGTGTGGGCTGAGGATGCCAATGCTGGGTTAAAGTCAACCTCAGCGTCAACGACCATTGGGACAGTACCGACTGGCGCAAACCAGACTATGAACTCAGGCACTTATGGCCCAGGGCATGCCGCTTATGGGCTGGGGGTTAGTGGTTCTCCGGCGTATAACACAGCTAACTATGCCTACAATAGCGGGACTACAGGTGGAGGCTTAAGTAACTCAATCTTCAATGAAATAGCAACCAGTAGTTCAGCCGCCAGTAATGCACAATTTACTACTCATGAATTAGCCAATATTACTAATACTACCCCCCCTGCTACTGACTATACCGACACCATTACTGAGATTGGGGCCGGTAGTTTTTAGTCTTTGGCGAGCGACTTTTAAACCGATATAGTATAGCTATGTTGTGGCATCACCGGCGCAAGTTGGGAGTTATTGTCTTTCTAGTTGCCTGCGCTGGTTTGGCTAGCATATGGATAACTCAGACCTCTGCTGCTGGGCCATCTATTAGTCTGACTACTTCACCAGTGTCTTTAGATCTGCACATAACACCCGGTAGTGCTGCGACCCAGACTCTGCAGTTTCGGAACAACAGCTCCATCGCCTTGCCAATTACTACGGAGGTGAAGATATTCGGACCGTATGGATCAAGCGGAGAAGCAGCTATTACTAACCCAGGCAGAGGGAATATGTCTACTGACTGGGTCAGCCTATCTCCTGCAAACTTCGTGGCTCAGCCAAACGTTTGGACTGCCGTTAAGATGACCATTAAGTTACCGCCAAGTGCTAACCTTGGTTACTACTATGCTGTTGTTTTCCAGCCTACCCTGCCGTCTCAGACCAATACTCGATCCACAACTATTAAGGGCTCTAATGCCATACTGGTCTTAGTTGACACCAACTCGGCTAATGAACGGCGTGAGGTTCAAGTTAGTTCGTTCTCAGCTAACAAGCATATCTACGAATACTTACCGGTTACTTTTAACATCACTATCCATAATGGCGGCAATATCTTTTTAGCGCCGACTGGGGATATCTTTATTAGTCGTCACAGCAACATGACCCATAGTATTGCCTCTATTCCCGTTAACCAAGGTGGGGGTAATGTATTGCCAAATTCTAACAGAATCTTTAGTGCTGACTGGGCTGATGGCTTTCCAGTATTTAAGCAAAAACAGCTGGACGGACAGCCGCTCGTGAACAGCAAAGGCCAGCCGGTTGACCAGCTAGTATGGAATTTCTCCAGCCCGCTTTCCAAATTTCGCTTCGGCAAATACTATGCCCAACTGGCTCTCGTCTACAATGACGGCGCCGGCAACAAGTTAGTCACCAGTGAGGTGTCATTTTGGGTAATACCGTGGAAGTTAATTTTGCTAATCATCTTATCCTTGGCCGCCTTGATCACCATCTGGTCATATTTTAAGAAAGGTCTTAAGAAACTTTGGCACAGACTCGTGGGTAAAAGGACAAGGTAGCTAGTTTGGGTTATCCCAAAAACAAGACTTCAATCAAGAGTTCAAGCGGAAAATTCTCTCTAACAATGCGACAGTCGTGAGCTAAAAGTAAGCGACACCCGTATACTTTCGTTTGGATACTAAACTAAACGAAGGAAGGAGTGTCGCTCATGCGTACACTAACACAATACCAAGTAGCCTGGAATATGTACCAGGCCAGTTCCACTATGGAACAGATAACTACCGTGGTGGAGAAGCCCCGAGCTACTGTCTACCGCTGGTTTCGGCAGATTAAACGGCTGGGCATCATGGAGTTCATGCGTCGTAAGCTAACCTGCAAGGTCAGGAGACCTAAGGCCCGGACCCCAGAACACGTCATCCAGAAGATTGTCGACATTCGGAACCAGTACAGTTGGTGTGGCCAGAAAATTAGAAAAGAGCTAAGGGAGCACTATGGCATTAAGCTTGGGTTATCTACCATCTACCGCTGGCTACACGCCCGCTTCACCAAGGCTGGAGTCGGCATCCGTCAGTGTACCACAAGTACCGAGCCTTAGTGACAGCTGACGGTCCCCGACAAGTCGTTGAGCATGACACCGTAGACTTAGGAGAACTGTACGCCTTTACCGCCATAGATATCTTTACCAAGGAACCCAGTGTCTTTATTGGTACTGACCTAGAGATGGCCACCGGAGCAACAGCGCTTGTCTACCACAACCAGTTGTACGGTTTGGTTGACTTGCAGCAGTCAGATAACGGTTCTGAATTCCAGACTACCTTTCGGGAGGCTGTACTGGCCACAGGCAGTACCCATCGCTACAGTCGGCCCTACAAGAAGAACGAGCAAGCCCACATTGAGAACTTTAACAAGAGCTTACGTAATGAGTGTTTTGGGAAGCTCCACTACAAAGCCTCACAGCTAGAAGAGGTTCGTCTGCGAGCCAAGCTGTATACTCAGCACTACATTGACGAGCGCTGGCACATGGGCCTCCCCGGTCTCATGACCCCCGCTCAGTTCAAAGACTATTACAAACAAAACCCGGAGGCTGCTACACTGGAATTAACGAAAGTCTACGAAAAGTCGCACTTGGTCTGAAATTTTGCGTCAAGTTGACTTTATAAAAGAACTTCATTATTCTTATGATTGATATAAATAGAGGTAAACAAAGACTCTAGGCATTAAATGAAGCGTTTTTACAAGCTCTATATCGCCCTAGCTGTGTTCGCCTTAGTTTTGGCTAACATGCTTATCATCCCAAAAGTTCTGGCCGGCACCCTAACAGCCAGCAGCGTTATAGAATTGGGCGGATCAGGTAACGCTAGTCCTATGATCGTCGGCGACGGGCAGTCACTGGCTATCGCTTTTACGACATCAGCAAGTGGAGGAACAGGTACTAATCCTTCCTTAACTCTTACCTTTACTGGCTGGACGGGCGGCTCAGCTGGTTCAGTAAACACTACCCAAAGCGTGTCGAATGGTAGCTGTACAACCCTGACTGGTGCCAGTGCAGGCCTACCTGGTACATTGAGCGCTTCGGGGTCAGGTACTGTTATTACCATTTCTTCATCTGGTGGCAGTAACTCTCTGTCGGCCTCGACCAGTTACTGCACAGAGCTAACATCTACCTCGGCAGTGACAAACCCGACGACTGCGGGGGTATATGATGTTACCATCAATGACAGCGTTGACAGCCAAACCGATGCTATTGATGTGCTATCGTCAGGAGCAAACGCCTATACAATTACTGG
>JAJYZG010000058.1 GCA_021800155.1 bacterium | reverse complement strand
AGAATGAGCAGTACAGCTCACGAGAACATTTTGAACGAGACATGTTTGTTTTTCCTGCTTACTTTTTCGCAGGGCTAGAGCCCTGCTACAAGTATGCGGGATTAAGGTTCAAAGTGCGAAACTCGTGCTTTAGAGAATCCAACAAAAGCTACTTTTATATCATATCTACCAAAGTCATGCCTTTGTAGCCACTCGGCATCAAATATACATCCTTCCACCAATATATCGTCTTTTTGTCTTGTATAGTGGTCAATTTCACCTAACACACCTCTGAGTACCATATTATTCTCATGTTCAGGATGTTTATGCTGAGAGTATTCAGACAAGTTCTTTGTAACAACCTTATCCGTTTCTGGATTTTTATATTTTACATATCCTTCTAGTTTTACTTCTTTCAGAATTCTAAAAGGGTCATCAGTTAATACATTTCTAATAGACTCTGCAAGTGCATCTGTAGATACAACATTCAAAACATGTTGTTTTAGCAATTCTGAAACTATAGTCGTTTTACCAGTTCTGGGCGTACCGCCTAAGAAGAGAAGTTTATTCATAATTTCACTATATCAAAGAAGCCTTAAAGGTTTCTGGTGACAATAGATTTCTAGTGGAGGTCTATCCAAGGAAAAGTTTGCACTCCTGCTAGATGAATTAAAGAGGTGGCGACCTATACTAGAGCCTAGCTTTATTAGGTATAAGCTACAGAGAAAGTCTCAATTCGTTATATCCCAGCACTAGCTAGCACCACTATACGTGAGTTGTAGCCCACTCACCGACTTGCTCAAGCACTTTAGGGTCAGGGCTGGTCGACAATACTAATGGAGGTGTATCGGTAACGTCTTTATGTAGTTTGCGCAGTCCGTCGACTGTTAGCCGATCAGCTAGGTCCTTAATTTCTTCAAGATCAATCTCTTCTCGTTTAGCATAGGCTAATATGTCTCGTACTGTATCGGCTATTCCCGAAGGGGTACTTTCCATCATATGATCAGAATTACGGCGTATGACACGGAATACTGCTTCAAGCCCGTCTGCAGGAAGCTCCTGACCCATAAGTCCTTTAATTTCATCGAGAGCTTGTATGCTGTCGCTACCATCTAAATTGACACTAATACCCAGGTGAGACCAGTTTTGATCTGCGCCAAAGTTTAGATTAGCTAATCTTGGCACATTAGCTTGCGCGCCGTAACAGATAGCCAGGTCGCTTCTTAGGCGACGATTAACAAGTTTAGTAAGTGCAATACAAATGATGTTGTAGCTAAGCTGCTCCTCTGCATTTTGGGTTTCCGGCAAAGCATAATTCAGGCCAACGTAGGTTTGGGCAGTGAGTGGTAGATCAACAGTTTGTAATGAGGAGATAAGCCCATCTGGGTTAAAAACGGGCAGATCAAGAGGAGTTGGTGCGTCCGGACCTACTTCTTGAATACTAGCGGCGATTGTCTGGGCGTATTCTCTTTGTTGCTCAACTGGCTCACTTGAACATAAAACTAAGATGGCATTACCAAGCCTATAATTACGAGCATGATAGGCCGTTAGGTTTTCATGGGACATTGTGGCTACGTCCTCAACACTACCACCGATCGGCCGGGCATATCTGTCGCCACGTGTTGCTCGCATGTGGGCTATATTAGGCAAGTAAAAGGGGCTGGAAGCATAGCCTCTTATTTCGGCTATTATTGGCTTACGCTCTCTTTCAAGGGCTTGTGGTTCAAGCCTAGGTCTTAAAGCTGTTTCAGTAACAAAGTATCCAACTGTTCCAAGTTCATAGCCATCAGCAATATAGCTAGTGAACGTCTGATTAGTTAGGGCATTACGAACTAGACCATTGTCTTCAGTGTAGCGATGCATGGCTTCCTCAGTCGGCATACCCTCTGTGCCTTGAAACGTAATGTGTTCTAGAAAATGAGCCGCTCCGGCTATTTCCTGAGCTTCATGCAGAGAGCCTGAATTAATTGTTAACCTCGCTGCTGATGTTCGGAAATGAGGCATATTAATAAAGGCGGCTCGTAAACCACCTTCTAGTTGCTCGATTTGTATTGAACTTCCAGTCATCTAAGATTATTTTAACATCTTAGCACTAATAAATCAAAGTTGTGATTACCGGGCTTTTTATTCGCTGGTTTTACCTGTTTTAGGGTGGGGAGCTGAAGGGTACTCTTTTGGCACTGGTATGTTTTCAGAGGGCAACTCCCAACCTAGGGGCCTATGAAGTTTGAAATACTCCACTGGTCTTATATGTATACGATTAAGTCTTCCGTTTCCTTCACGAGACCAGTTAAGGCCACTGCTGTCTACGAATACTACTTTTGCAGTTGGATGAAAACTCATACCTGAGTGACCGCGGGTCGCTAGATACGATTTGCCTGGAGGTGCCACACTCAAGAAAGCCTTAAAATCGTTAGGTGTAGTTATACCGCTTGGATCGCCTGCTCCCTGGAACGCTACGAGGCAAACGATTACCTCATAAATAGGTTTTTCTGACTTATTCCATACGCATATGGTGGCATGCTGACCATTGTTTTTGACCACCCAGGCAGTAATTTTTTCAGCCTGCGACTTACGTATGTTGTGGGAATTTCGCCGAGAGTTAAAAAAGTAGGTCAATGTTGCAAACAATAGGGTTAGGACGGTCCCTACACTACCGACCCATTCGGCCCAGCTTCCGGCGGTAAGATGGGGTAAATGCAGCATAGGTTAATAGTATCAAAATCCTAAGTGGAGCGGATCAGCCAACAAAATTCATTGACTTACTTGCATCTGGTGAATTGTTTTGTATCCACTTCTTAAGTTCTGAATACAGACTGTTGTATTCCCTGTTAAAATCTTTCAAATAGTACTTTTCACTGTTTACCGTCGGATAGCCTAAACGGTAGACAGTATCTTTTTCTTGAGTTACGACTAACCGGAAAAATCGTGGAGGTTTTTCGCCCGTTTTACCTCTGTAATTTGTGCATAAGTTAGGGTTAGTCTACCCTAAATACATGAAAAAACTGTTTACCGACGGTGGTGTCCTGCTTGCCACCAACCAATGCAAAAGCGGGGCAAGAATGCCCAAGGTAAACAGCGTTGGCTGTGTACCAACTGCAAGCAAAGTCGTAGCCTTGGGCATGAAACTCAGGCTCACAGCCGAGTCCTCGATCGTTTTGTAACCTGGCTCCTTGGCAAGCAATCCCAGGCTGAACTGCCAACTGGTTTTACTGACCGTACCTGGCGTAACCAGACCACTTGGTGTTGGGACATCGTCCCGAAACCAGCCATGAGTGGCGAGGTATATCCAATCCTCCTGTTGGACGGTATTCGGGTCGGCAGCCAAGTCTGTCTCATTGCCAGAACACCCGACTACGTCGTTGGTTGGTGTTGGGTGCCGTATGAATCGGGTGGCTACTGGGACACAAGTTACTCAGTACGCTTCCCGGACCGGTCGTAGCGGTCTGTGACGGCCAAAAAGGCATCCTGCTGTTCATTGCCCGGAATTGGAATACTGCAGCAATACAGCGTTGCCATTTCCATGTGTGGCA
>JAJYZG010000057.1 GCA_021800155.1 bacterium | reverse complement strand
GTGTTATTTGTTTTGGTTTCATCCCCTTAGTCTGACGAACAGGGATAAAAGTGGCAAGTCAGAATGTTATGTCTTTAGGTGTTTTTTGTGGCGAAGCATACTCTAGGTATAGAGGAGGGTTGAGATGGTTAAAAAAAGTGTTTACGGTGTCGTAGTAACAAGATTGGTAGGGATGGCAAGCAGAGCGGCAGACAACGTTATCGCTGTAAAGATTGTGGCTACCGTTTCCAGTTAACTCGCTACCAGCCCAAGAAACAGCAGGCTGAGCTTAATGAATCATACGTCTGGGGCAAGCAAACACTCAAACAATTAGCTGAATCTCAAGGTAAAAGTATCCCCTGGGTTAAAGAGCAGCTAGACAAACACAACCAGCAGAACCAGCTGACTAAAGTTGACCTAGGTCCGGCTAGTATCCGCAGTCATACCTGGGCAGCTGTCAATCCGGGTATTCCTCCTCAGCCAATAGTTCTAGCCATTGATGCTTTTTACTATCATAGGGGTGATGGTACCATGTTGTTTCGAGCCGGCAACTGTTCTGCTAACGTCCTCTGGTTTCCGACTAACTCAGAGACTATCGCTGAGTACGCTATGGGCGTAGCTTACCTAGAAGCTTTAGGTTTTACAGTCCAGGCCATTGTCTGTGATGGCCGAAAAGGAGTACGAGAGGCTTTTAGTGCTAACTACCCCGTACAGATGTGCCAATTTCACCAGCTACAGATAATTAACAAGTATTTAACTCGTCATCCGCAGTTACCAGCCGCCATTGAGCTAAGACGCATTGCTTTAACGTTAAGTTACACTACTGAAGCAGTATTAACCGCTAAGCTGGAGCAGTGGCATAAACGTTGGGGCAGTTTCATTAAGCAGCGAACCATTCATCCTGACGGTAAACACTGGAGCTACACGCATAAAAGATTAAGGAGTGCTTACCGAAGTTTATCTAACAACCTGCCATACTTGTTTACCTACCAGTCATATCCTAATTTAGCTATACCAAATACTACCAATAGCCTAGATGGGTCTGTTACCCACATTAGGAAAATGCTTAACCTACATAGAGGCCTCGCTAAATCCAGAAAGATTTACCTAACAGATGAGCTCTTGAGAGGAAAAACACCTAAAAATTTTCATTAGCTCCACTTTGACGTAATTGGTATAATGAAGGCAAATGTTGAGGAAACAAAAAATAAAACTTGTTTTAATTGAGCTATCCATACTTTTACTTATGCCAGCAGGTGCTGTAGCAGAACAAGCTTCATCCCCAAATTACCAGGTCAATGAAGTCTTTTTTGGTGGTGGGGGAGCGCTCAATGATTGCTCGAGCAATTATTGTACAAAGGAATCCGCTGGTGAGACAGTCGTTGGCAATCCTTCGAGTCCTCATTATCAGATTCACGGTGGTTTTAATACCGATAGATATCCCTACCTTCAGTTTATTGTTAATGGGACCAATATAGACGTTGGTGGATTGAGCACCCAATATGCAACTACAGCCACAGCTACCTTTTCTGTTAAAAGTTATTTATCGAGCGGTTATTCTGTTGTGACTGTTTCTAATCCGCCACAATATGGCAGCTATACGATGCACGCTTTATCTACTCCGACTGCTTCTAGTCCAGGCGATGAACAGTTTGGTATGAACCTCGTAGCCAATACTAGTCCAACTACTTTTGGAGCTAACCCGAGCCAAAATCCCAGCAGCGCCTTTAGCTTTGGCCAAGCAGCATCCGGATACAATACACCAAACCTTTATGAATATATACCTGGTAGCACAATAGCCTATTCGAATAGCAGCTCAGGAGAAACAGATTACACCATCTCGTATATATTTAACATAAGTAGTGTAACACCTGGAGGCCTCTATTCTTTTAATGATGTCTTGGTAGCGACAGCTACTTTCTGACGTTTTTAAAGCGTAAGCTTTCTAGGCTACGATAAAAGTGATACTATTTTTACGTTACATGTTTAAGAGATAAACATGCGTGAAAAAGTGGTGCAAAGGATAAAATATTTAATGTCACTGTGGCCTAGGCTGCTGTGGTCTATACTTTTAGCTTCTTTTCTAACTTCCTTTATAACCTTACTCCTCCCGCTAACTGCTAATGCAACAGGTGAAATCTCTAGTCGTAGTATAACGATGAGTACCTCAGCAGCTAGTGCCGCTGCTACTTACAAGCTGGCTTTTACTCCTGTTAGTAATGCTGAAGAATTGATTGTCGACTTTTGCTCCAATGATCCACTTGTCGGTGATGTTTGTGACTTTTCCTCAGCCACTGTCCCCACTATTGGTAGCGGTATTGCTTCTAATGTCGGTACAGCAGCGCAAGACGGTAGTGGCACCCCAATACACACTATCCGAGTAACTGGTCTCACAATGACTGGCGGCACTCCTTTCACTATTAACTTTACTGCTGGTATTACAAACCCAAGTACTAATGTATCGTTTTATGCCCGAGTCCTGACTTATGCTACTGGTAACTCATCAGGTTATACGCCAGCTAATACCTCAGGGAGCACACCAGTAAGTGGCACCTATATAGACTCAGGCGGTGTAGCCCTCAGCACCGCTGCTAATATAAGTATTACCTCAAAGGTATTTGAGACCTTAGCTTTTTGCGTGTATGAGGGAAGTAGCTGTTCTGGAGGCTCAGCCCCAGCACTTATCCTCGGTAATTCAACGACAGATGCTTTAAGCACAACTGGAGCTTACGTTAATGATGACGCCAACTACCAGATTGCCACTAATGCTGGTAGTGGCGTGAACATTACTATGACAGGGACGACACTATGCTTATCCACTGTGCTTATTAACATTCCTGCTGACTGCCAACCGGGAGCAGGCACATACAGCGCCGATACCATAGCCGCCATAGGTACTACTCCAGCAACTTCTGCAGTAGGTACCTCACAATTCGGTATGTGCGCAGACACGCAAGGATCAAGTGTTCTCACGGCAGCTTCACCTTATGCTGATTCGGTTAATAACTGTAATTCAGGACTATCCACCGGTGCCTACTCTGGTACCTCAAAATTTGGTTTTAACGACTCCACTAGCACCGGCACAAACAGTGCATCTGGCAGCCAGGTGATTTCATCTACGGCTGGAGTCCCGTCTTATACTGGCAGCTTTGCTTTTATTGGCAATGTTGCTAGCACCACGACTGCTGGCATATATTCAGCTAGTCTGAACTTTGTTGCAACGGGGACATTCTAGAAAATTGTGGAAAAATATAAAAATTTTGTTAACACAAGCAAAATATGATATCTTTATGAAAGAGTTTTAAATTAAACAAATGAGACAGTTAAAATGAAGTGGCCACGAATTAGTCAGTCTGCCAAGCTACAGACTTTTCGTCTTACCAGTGCCTTATTCCTCGCTGCATTCCTCGCCTCATTCTTCAGCTTACTCCTCCCGCTAACTGCTAATGCAACAGGTGAAATCTCTAGTCGTAGTATAACGATGAGTACCTCAGCAGCTAGTGCCGCTGCTACTTACAAGCTGGCTTTTACTCCTGTTAGTAATGCTGAA
>JAJYZG010000019.1 GCA_021800155.1 bacterium | reverse complement strand
TTTGAAAGTAACGTCTTCAGTAAATTGGTGTTTTCTCCAATCATCTTTAGCATTACTATCAGTATAAACTGCCGCCTCAAAGACATCTTCGCCAACAACAGTAATTCGCCATTCTCTTTTTTTATCTAAATATTCTTGATAAATGCCAGGGAAAGGATTATGGCCATATAGGCCATCTCTTTGTTCTTTACTTAGTACTGTCGTATATAGAACATTAGCTTTTGTGTTATCATAAACTACACCTTTGGACATTTTGATTATTATAGGTTCGTCTATAGGTTCGTCTTTAAAAACTTTATTGATAGATGACCATCTATTAGTAACTAAAGTATTTGGAATGTTGAATCCTAATAATTTGGCTAATGACAGTTGAGCTAGTTTGGCTCTAGACCTGTCCATAGTTTCGGGATGATTTAACCAGGCATTATCTGGAATTTGTCGCCAAATCGACTCTTGCAGTGCATCAATTTCTTTTTCCAGACTTAAACTTTTAGCTTTATCGTCAATCTTAAGGTTGAATATGTATGGATGTCTATACCAAGCAGATTTTAGTTCTTGTAGATTATGACTAGCTCCATTTTGGCAAATCTCAAAGTCTTCTACATCATTAACACGAATATCAATTACATCTAAGCCTTGTGCAATCCTATCTGCATTGTATATCCATACATTATATCCACGAGAGTTTAAATTTTCCGCCACAGGCCCAAAGGTAGGAGAATCAATACTTGTAGAAAAAATACCAATTTCAGACATATTAAATTATAAAATGAGTGCGCAAAAAAGAATTAATTTCTAACGCTCGTCAGGCACTGTTTGACCATCACCAAGTCGAGTTACCGAATTTCTAATCTCGATAGGAATAATTTCTTCAGTATCTCTAGTTTCACTATCAACATCTTGTGCTAATTTTTCAAAAACAGTCATGCCAATAGTTTGTACTTTTTTCCTCACTAATACTATCGTTACCAATTTGTTCTCTTGAAAGTGTTTCTAAGCTCATTTTCTTGCTCCATATTACAATACTAATTTTAACAGATGGGGTTTTTCGTGCAAGTCGAAACTAATTCCATTTAATAATATTTTAATAACTACAAGCCTGCTATAGGCAAGGCTTTAAATCTTGTTAAGGATATCCTTAATATAAAATTGCAACAGGCTTGCCAATTATTAGTATTTGAAATATTTAGAAACAAACGCTACCAACCTATTGTTAGTTTAGCTAATGAAGTTGAAATGGCTGAAGAATAATTAGGCAATACTTTTAAGCTAGAAAACTCTCTCATGGTGACCCTAATAGAGTCGAAGTGGAACTTTATAAGTCTTGAGATTGCTCGTTGGAATAAACAACGGGCTGCGGAGCAAATCTTTCAATCGCCGCTCCACCTAATCTAAGCAAAGCAACAACTCCAAATCCAATACCAACCACCTTATCCACTGTAGTATTAGGCATATATTCAAGGAAGCCAGCACTTACAGCTCCGCTCAATGCAGTTTGAGCAAGCATAGCAGCAGGACGTTGGCGTAGTTCATGGTATTTAGATAATTCCATAAATACTATTATAGCAAATATATTGATTTTAGTCAATCATAAGCTCATTGGTGACCTCAAGGGGAATCGAACCCCTATTGCCAGGATGAAAACCTGGTGTCCTAACCGTTAGACGATGAGGCCGGGTCATACTGATTGCGTCTTTTAAAACCGCCATATAGTAGCATAACAGAGATAAAATAAAAATCCCCCACTATTTCGGCGAGGGATTTTCTTCAGAGCGGTCAGTCAGTTAAGCACTATATAACTGTGTTTAAGCTAGCATAAAATATAAATTTATGCCAGTGCTTATCCACAATTATTATTTACGGGCCAGGCGTCGGCTCAATACAAAGCGGTAAGCTATTGTACTGACTGCGACAGCAGCAGCAAAGATACCGATTATATCACCTGGGCCAGTGTTAACCAACTGGGTGGAGGTAGGAGTTGTAGGTGTAGGTGTAGTTGGTGTAGTCGGAGTTGTTTGAGTGGTAGGAGGAGTAGTAGGGGTTGTAGGGCAATTAAGTTTTGCCTCAAACTGTACCTCTTCCGTATCACTTGTTAAAGGTCCGATATTACCAATGTTAACACCGCCATTTAAAATTCCGTCGGGAAGGTTCCGAATGACATTTTCATTTCCTGGAGTTGTACTATAGTTTAATAGCTCAGTTGAGCCACTGATGTAAGTGGCTGTTGTTGGTTGACTTGTCTTTACACCTGCATTGGCAGTTACAGTTGCACCGTGCAAATTGTTATCCGCTGAAATACTTACCTGAGAACCATGAGATGTAGTTAAGGAAGTCTGATCCAATGTTGCAGCTACGACTACGTTTGTGAGTGTATCAGGGCCACCGTTGTGAACCCGAACCCGAAATGCTACTGTATCACCACAAGCAGCAGTTATATTATCTGCAAATGCAGTATTTGATGTTACATCTTCAACACGATAAATGTCGCCTTGGCCTATCTGACCAATACCGTTATTATCGGCAAAAATCGGGGCAGCGAAGGCAACGATCGGTAGTACTACCAAACCGGCAGCAACTTTAGAGAATTTGGACATTGCAATACTCCTTTCGTAATTGCTTATTGACTTACTAAACAAACTAGATAGTTATAGGGCTTCAAACTTGGACTGGCTGCTTAGGGGGGTATTACTTATCTATTTAATAATAGATAAAACCTAAGCAGTCGGGGGTGCGCAAGCACGAAGGGGAGCCGTAAAGCTCAATCACCTTGTGCCTACGCACCTATCCGACTTCCTTATCGTTTCTTCTTTACTTTTTTTTCACTGTTTCTTTTTCTTTTTGTCCTTTCCTAGTTGTTAGAAACCACCTTCGTAGGGATCTACCGGGAACGGATTGGACTTGAATTCCTTTTCAACTCCATTGGCGGATGCGATCACGGTGATCGATGAGTACACGATGTTCGTGCTGTTATTGATTCCTTCAACCCGAAACTCGAAAGTTCCGCCGTTCGGGCAGGTTTCTGCTCCTCCGTCCGAGTAGCAATTGATGCCACTCACCCTTGAGTTGCCATCGTTGCTATAGGCATCCAGAGAGATGCGGGCTCCGTTGTCATCACTGACTTGACAGTCCACCAAGAAGCTTTCGCCTCCTGATATCTCCTCGAACCCTCTGCAGCTCACTTCCGTGTAGTGTTTGACTGGACGGTGACAGTTGGGGTAGATGCCTTCTTCTCCTTCGTAACACTTCGGTTCTGGCGGACATGTACCCAGTTCCGTACACGAGGGGGGAGGCGGACATGTACCCAGTTCCGTACACGAGGGAGGAGGCGGACATGTACCCAGTTCCGTACAGGTCTTCGGGGGAGGCGGTAGCGAGACTTGCTGTGAGCAGTACGCAGATGCCTGGCCTTGCAACAGCACGCCTACGTTCGCCTTTGCTTCCCTGAAGAGAGAGGCTTCATGTGAGGCCTTGATATTCACGACCTTTGCCTTCGCCTTGACGATTGCCTGCTGAGAGGAAGTCGCTCGTGCGTTGACGATCACGATAGCTGTTGCCACACCGGCAGCGTGAACAGTCGATGCTGCATTCACTCCAGGAAGTGAGCAAGACGCCATTGCTGACGCTTCTTGGCTTGCCTTAGCTTCTACCTGAAGTGTGACCGTGTAAGTGAAATGCTTCACCACCTTGATTTCACTCCATTTGACCTTCACTGCTCCTCTTGGTAGCGGAGCCCCTATAGGCTTGACTACGTTTCCGCAGTTCCACTGTCCGGGTCCACCGCCGATTTGCCGCCACACACCATGAACAAGGCACGCATGTGTCCAGCCGTGGTGACCTACTGGTGCCCAGACTTCACCGCCGTTGGATGTTCTCCAATCGGACCATGCGAAGTCGCCCCAGCGACAGTCGACACGCTCTGACTTCGGAAGCCCATGCGGCATGATTGCCCGAACCTCCAGCTTGCCGTTGATGGTCGCACTTCCGTGCAGCGTTGCAACACTCGTGTTGGTCACAGAAGTGTTGAAGACGGAAGTACCGTACTCCACTGGCGACACCGTGACGGTACCGTCAGCGAATGCGACTCCTGTTGAACAGATCATGCTGATCGCCACAAAGGCAATCACCATGACTAGGTTTTTGAATTTCTTCGCCATTTTTGCATCACCTTTCTGAGGCGATCGAGTTCTGGCTAGGTTGCCAGGTTCATCCAGGTTGGATGAGACGCTCAATTGATACAACTATGTGTATCGACTGGGCGCCTCATCCGACATTTATTAATAAACCCGGTTACGCCTAAGAAGAAATACTTCAAGAATTTGTAAGTAGTCGGATGTCTAATTCGGATCTTACTCACCGGGAATGCTTGAGGCACTCAACCAGGTTTAAAGACCCAATAACTATCTAGTTTGCCTTAAATAAATTACTGAACGTTTTTTATTTGACAAACTAGCGTAACTTAGACTGACTGACCGAATTGTAAAGTTGCTCCTTGCTCTCCCAGATCTCAAATAACCTTGATCGTTATTCGAGAGGTTTTCCACCATAGTCCCTAGGGAACGCGGATGATTAGTACTGTACCACAGATATTGTAATTTGTCAATAAGCTTAAGCCTATTTCAATATGTTATGCAAGTATCCTATTGCCCCTCGTTTTGTTTGGAAAAGATTACTCGTTCAGTGTTGCCCTCAAGCCCGCTTTTGGATCGTTTGTTTCGTCTACGACGCCGACGTTGTTTTAATGCGCCTATCGAGCGGGCGACAGCGGCATGTCCGACTACGGCCGATGTTAGCTGATGATTGGCTTTCTTTGGAGCAAATACAGGCTTTTTCACTTCCGAAGATGTAGCAGGGATTTGTTGTTTCTGTACAATTGGTGGCATAGACTCCGCTCTAGCCGACGTTGTCAGCCCATACTTCTGTTGAATGTACCGTTCAACGTCGCTTCTAGTAAGCGTATACTGAGCTCGGCTCTCATGAACAATGGTAAGTGTTTCGTCAAACTGCTGAGGTGGTAGATTGAGCGTAATAGCCGAAAAAGCCGGAGACTTTTCTCCATCAATTGTCATATTGATCACGAAGTGTCTGTTGTGCATATGTACCAGATCATATTCAGTGAAACGCGGTTCGAAGTACTTCTGCATGCTGCGGGCGTCATCAGCACCCATCCGAAAGGCAATCATAGAGCCAACATTGCCGAAGACAGCGTCCTTAACTTCTTGTGACATCTGGGCTATGTATTGATTTGCAACGGTCAGATTAAGCGCATACTTACGGGCTTCACTTAAGATAGTAGCGAAACTATCTGTTGCAAAGTGTTGGAACTCATCAACATACAGATAGAACGGTATACGTTCACTCGCCGGGATATCTGCCCGGCTCATGCTTGCAAGCTGTATCTTTGTAACCATGAGAGCTCCTAGGAGAGAAGCGTTATCCTCGCCAACAAGACCTCTGGTAAGGTTAACGATCAGTATCTTACGCTTATCCATAATCTCACGGATATTGAAGCTGCTCTTCGGTTGTCCGATGATATTACGAATAATGGGGTTGGCAGTGAAAGCTCCTACCTTGTTTAACACCGGTGAAATGGCTTCAGCTGCAAACTTATCATTCCAAGTAGCGAACTCCACCATCCAAAAGTTCCGTACAACTGGATCGTTAACAAACTTCATAACATCAGCTCGGAAGGCCTTATCCGTTAATATCCTAGTTATATCTAGCATCGTCGCCTCTGGGTAGTCTAAGAGAGCGAGCAGGCTATAGCGAAGGATATATTCTAGCCGCGGTCCCCAAGAATCGAACATACGTTTTAGCACCCCTATAAGTTCAGAGACGGTATGGGTTCTCAGCTTTGGGTCAGTTACTTCCATCGGGTTGAAGGCCATCGGATAATCGACATCTGCCGGGTTGAAGTAAATGACATCGTGGGCACGCTGAGCAGGGATACGCTTCAAAATGCTGAGGGCATAATCGCCGTGAGGATCAATGACGGCGAAGCCGTAAGGACTATAGATATCTGAGATGGTCAGGAGCTCTAAGAGA
This sequence comes from bacterium, assembly GCA_021800155.1. Classification (GTDB taxonomy): domain Bacteria; phylum Patescibacteriota; class Saccharimonadia; order Saccharimonadales; family UBA4665; genus JAJZWH01. The sequence goes on along the minus strand of JAJYZG010000019.1, from coordinate 10,469 downwards.
CCAGATTTTCCCACTCCTGTTTGACCGAGGATGTACAGATGACGACCTCTGTCTGTTCTGGGAAGACCGAAGGGAATGTTATGGCCTCTGAAATTGGCGGCGGCGATAGGACTAACCTGTTGTTGGTTTGCCTCTGTTAAGACAGGTAGATTGGCTGGGGGTTCAGCCGTTTGAGTCGTGGCCCATAAAATGGACGGGGTTTCCACCGTGGTATGAGGTAGATGGTACAGCGTCGCTATCTCTTCAATATTAAGCATTAAGGAGTGAGCGCTCAGAAGACGGGTCTGATAATGCGCCAACAGATGGCTATCAGATGAAATACGACCCTGCTTAAAACCGTTCAGATAGGTAGTATTAAACTGTTTATAGCTGGCAATGATAGATTGGAGACGGAGGCGGGCTTGTTCACTGGTACCACCTCCTCTATAAATAATCCTGACCGTTGTTTCAAAAGCCAGTTTATGACTTTTCTCTTCAGCACCGCTCACTCGAGCTTGGTCATACTCTGTTAACTTAGCTGGTGCTGTTTTAGAATCAGGGGCAGACCAGAAAGCCGTCAACAGGCTACTAACGCCACCGTGGCCCGTCCTGAGACCACTGATGTACCTTTCACTTCTCTTGTGCCAATTACTCGCTGCAGGGCGTATCAACAGCTGTATCCACGCCTGTTCCTCTTCTTCAAATTTGGCAAGTGTAGCAGTAATAGCAGCCAAGGGGTCAACCTCGAAACTTTGGAATGTTTTTATAGGCAGGGCACTGTTGGCAGTTAAGCGCATTTCAGTACCGATGACTGTCAGATGAACGTCCCTGTTGGCATAATCTTCCACCACAGATATCTGCACCATTGGATATTGGGCATATATCTGTTCTTGGACAAAGTCTTTAAGATAGCGAGGGGTACAGACATAAAAACCAATTCGTCTGTTTAGCACCGCTATTTCGAAGCTCAGTCGTTCTCTGATTGCCGAATGAAAGAGTTTTTCGGAAGGAAAAAGCAGTAGACCATGTAGGGCTGCAAACATCTGTTCGGCTGCTAGTTCCTTTTTATCGTTGGTACGCGGCACCTGTAGGAGTAAGACTACTTTTTCTTCCGGGACTGTAGCCGATTTTTTGTTTGTTTTCATAATCTATAGTTATCTCTGTTTTACTTCCTATCTGAAAAGCCAGACTACACCCTTTATTATACCTCTGGAGAGGTAAAAACCCTAAGCTTAAACCAGACGTCGTTTCATGATCCAGAGATAAGCAATAGAACCAATTGTTGATGAAGCAGCAAAAAGACCGATGATATCCCCTGGTCCGGTGTTAACCAGTGAGGTAGCAGGAGCAGCGGAGGTGATAGGAGTAGTCGGTGGAGTTGTCGAAGCTGAGGTAGTTGTTGCTGTCGTTGATGGCGTCGGTGGAAGACTGACAGTGACTGTCGTCTGACAGATAGACGAACCAATAACCTGATTATCGGCAGAGAACGTGAGTGTAGCTGTAACCGGATAACTGCCGGGTTGTGCATAGGTATGATTCTGTGATGTCTGTGTACTAGCCGGACTGGTTGTACCATCACCGAAGTTGAAGACCGCACTTTCAAGTTGTGCACCGTTACCGATCTGATAGTTGGCCGTTGAATTAATACTTAAGCTGTCGGTGTTACTTACTTGAGTTTGTAAACTGGTACACTGGGCAAATGGCGGTGGTGATGACGACTGAATTTGAGTCTCTACTACAGTAGTATTTGTGCTGCAATTACCTTGGGAAGCAATACTATTGCTGGCGTTATTGTTGCCACTGCAATTCGGAACTGTAGTGGTCATAGCCGGTGGTAATGTCGCAGTCGAGGTAGTTGGTGCAGTCGTTTGTGTTAGTTTCGGTGTCGGAGTTGAGGCATGTTTAACAGGAGTAGCTATTACCGGATTGCCACAGCTAGCAAGGATAGCAAAAACAAACTGGCCGTTTTTCATGACAACGAAAGCAGATAATTGGCTACTGACGAAGGACACTCTCGGCGGCCTAGTATAGAAGGAAGTGCCGCCACTACTCACCTGTTTGCTGCCAGCTCTATATTCACGACCACCTGTCAGTGCATTAGTTGCGACAAGCTGATTATTGCTTCCATAGACGTCACCGCTTGATGTGACGCTACCAGCCTCTACGTTAACACTTGGGCTATTCATGCCGTTTATGGCTGCCGATGATATACCAAAGTAACTGTATATATTGTGTATACTGGTAGCGGTATTACGACCGTCACCACCTCTATACTTCCCTATTAGCTCATCGACCGTGCCCGCACCACAGTAAATAACAGCATTCGCATCACAATTCCTGGCAGAATTGATAGAAACATTCTGAGCATGGGCAGCAGCAATCTTGAGGCCCAGACTGACAACTAAGAGGCCGAAGATAACACCAAAAAGTAGTGTTTTGAATAGAAACGTCCCACGTTGCCGAGTCACGCTGTTTTACCCCTTTCGTCGCTCTACTATTTAAGTAATGTCTTGACAGTATACATGTTTGTTGCTTTGTATTTCAATATAATCTATAAAATGAAGCAGGGTCAGTGGCTTTTATTACTATAGATAGCTATATTCTCTATTCTCTGGGGTCAGTACGTTTTAAGTACAGAACCTTAGAGTAGATTTTGAGAGTCAGGCAAAGTTGAGTTAATATCGTCAGTAACGTAGGATTAAATAACGTAGGATTAAATTAGATGCCCAAGATTGTTATCATAGAAGACGACCAAGCAATATCTCAAATGTACAGATTTAGATTTGAATCTGAGGGATATAGCGTGGAGACTGCAGTTAATGGTCAACTCGGCTTGAATGTTATTGAAAAAATGCAGCCGGATATTGTTCTGCTTGACCTTATAATGCCAGAAATGGGTGGCGTGGAAATGCTAGAGGTACTTCGACAAAAACCGTGGGGCAAGCTCGTTAAAGTCATCATTCTCACCAATGTCGGTGAGCAGGAGATACCGGATCATATTAGAACTCTCGGAATAAGCAATATTATCATTAAAGCCAACATGACGCCTCGCCAAGTAGTTGATGCCGTTAAACAAGCACTATCTGCCTCGAACTCTACTCCTACTGTGACATAATTATGTGACATAATATAGGGATGAAGATTGCTCTTGTCGGTTACGACACCGAGGGTAAAGCCTCCTACGAATACTTCCAGTCGCAGGGACAGGACATTACTATTCACGATCAAAGTACTGAGATAGTGGTCCCGCCAGGTGTAAAAAGTGTGCTCGGCAAGAATTACCTTAATAACCTTGACCAGTACGATCTGATAGTGCGCACAGCTGGGTTATCACCAAAAAAACTAGAGGCCACTAACCCTGGTATCCTCAGTAAGACCACCACTCTCATAAATGAATTCATAAAAGCCAGTCCTACCAAGCATATTATTGGAATAACCGGCACAAAGGGTAAGGGAACAACTTCAACTCTTACAGCAAAGATGCTGCAAGCTGTCGGGAAAGATGTTCACCTGGGCGGCAACATTGGTGTGCCACCCCTAACATTTCTTAACAAGTTAACTCCGAAGTCGTGGGTGGTCTTGGAGCTCTCCAGTTTTCAACTTATTGACCTGTCAGCCTCACCTTCGATCGCAGTTTGTTTGATGGTCACTCCTGAGCATTTGGACTGGCACTTGGATCTCGATGAGTATCTACAATCCAAGTCTCAATTATTTCGACATCAATCGCCAGAAGATATTGCCATATATTTTGCCAACAGTAATTTATCTCAACAGATTGCTAGTAGCAGCCCTGGACAAAAGATTCCTTACTTCATTCCACCGGGAGCCTATATCAATCAAGGGACGATTATGATTGACGATCAAGTAATATGTCGTACAAGTGATCTTAAACTACTCGGCAAGCATAATTGGCAAAACGTCTGCGCAGCGGTCACTGCCGCTTGGCAAGTAGCTCAAGACGTTACTGCCTATCACTCAGTATTAACTAGTTTCAGAGGCCTGGAACATCGTCTAGAATTTGTCAGAGAGGTTAATCATATACGGTTTTATAACGATACGTACGCTACGGGACTTCAGGCCACTATAGCAGCGATTGAAGCCATCGACGGCAAGAAGGTCATGATTTTAGGAGGATATGACCGTATGTCCGATCTTAGTAATTTTGCCAGCTATGCATCCGAGCATCAGGAGAAGTTTCGTACTTTGCTCCTTATAGGAGCTAGCTCAAAACGGCTAGCGGCTGCACTCCAGGCAGTTGGTTTTACCAATTACGTATTGAAGCCCGAGCTCCCAAACATAGGAGCCATCGTGCATGAAGCTTATGGACTAGCTCAATCGGGAGATGCAGTCGTACTTTCACCTGGATTTGCAAGCTTTGATATGTTTAAGAATTTTACCGAAAGAGGTAACCAATTTAAAGCCACGGTCAATAATTTATGAATAAGTACCGTCAGTTTGTGTATAAACGCTACGAGTTCGATGTAGATACTCGGCACTTGCGCTTGTACTATGGGTATGATGATGTTCTAGAGTTTTGCGAAACATACCATTTTGATTTTCAATTTGTCGATTATAGCGAAAAGGCCCTAGAAAGAACAATTGAATTACTCTTCTTTATGGCTGGAGTTTCTTATTACAAACTTTACCTAGCACCCGAAATCGTGATACGGGCAGGCCAGATAGATCAAGCAATGGCTGATTTTTTAAGCAAAACATACAGTCGCGGTTTGGGTGAGTTTTTCTATGTCAATCAGCTCGACCCAAAAAGAGTAGTACAGTTTCCAATTAACAGCAGTGAGCTGCCACCCCTCTCGATCACTGACAATCAAGGTAAACTTATTGGGTTAGGTGGGGGCAAGGATTCATTGGTTTCAGTCGAACTTATGCGTGATCAACCCAAGGTCGCTACCTGGAGCTTGAATCATCGGTCGCAGCTTGAGCCATTAGTAGCACGGATTGAACTTCCCCACTTCTGGATAACTCGAGAATGGGATCAGCAGCTAGTGACGCTAAATCAAAAAGGAGCACTTAATGGGCACGTCCCATTTTCAGCAATTTTAGCATGTGTTGGCAATATTGTTAGCATATTAAGTGGATATAGAGATGTTATGGTGTCAAACGAAAGTTCAGCTAGTGAACCAAACTTGAAATATAAGGGTATAGACATAAATCATCAATACTCAAAATCTCTAGAATTTGAAAAAGATTTCCAGATATCTAATAAAAGGTTATTCGATGAGGGCTTACGTTATTACTCATTTCTTAGACCCTTCAGCGAGCTAAGAATTGCGGAATTATTTGCAAAAATTGGCTTTGATAAGTACCAAGGAGTTTTTAGCTCCTGTAATCGTGCCTACCGGCATAGTGAAAATGTCATGTTCTGGTGCGGAGAGTGTGCCAAATGTGCATTCGTTTGCCTTATTTTGACGCCTTTTGTGGTTCCTTCAAAACTTCTTAGTATTTGGGGTGGCACAAATCTTCTGCTCGAATCTTCACTGGATAATACTTATCGACAGCTACTCGGTATAGCGGGAGATAAGCCGTTAGATTGTGTTGGTGAAGTTAAGGAAGCACGAGTAGCGATGCGCTTAGCAAGCGAACGATATCCTGAACTCAAAAAATATGAATTTGATCTGCCTGCAGATTACAATTTTCGAGCCTGGTCTCCTCATGCAATGCCAACTGAAGTATTTGCAGTCCTTAAAGACAAGCTGTCTTAATTGCCTACCTTTTGTCAGTTGCCTCGCCTTCAGCTGCCCGAATAACGTTATCAAAGAGCGCACAGACTGTTAATGGCCCTACCCCCCCTTTCTGTGGCGTAATTGTGAGATCATCGCGTTCCGCATAAACCTCAGATGCAATATCCCCGACTGTTTTGCCGCCCTCACCAGCTACGCCGGCATCGACAAGAATTGCATTCTTCTTTAGCATATTCGGTTTAATGACTCCGTGTACGCCAGTAGCAGTAATAATAACGTCAGCTTTTAGAGTCTCTGCTTTGAGGTCCTTGGTCTCTTTATCCGCCACGACCGGGTTAATACCGGATGCTATTAATAGCTTTTTGAGTGGTGCTCCAACGAGCCGACCTTGTCCCACTAAAAGCACCTGCTTCCCTGTCAGCTCAATATTGTATCCATTTATCAGCCATAAAATGGCCAGCGGGGTGGCTGGATCAAATATGGAAGCATCGCCGAGCCCATCTACATCTTTTTCTGGCGGCACTAGGTTTACGATTTTATCTGTCTGAGCTTTGTCTGACAAAGGCAACTGCACAATGATACCGTGGACACTGTCATTAAGGGACAGTGATTCTAGCAGCGACTCTACTTCATCTTGAGGAACACGGTGAATATCTACCTTCACCCCAATATCTGCACCATACCGGGATTTGAGACGTATATATGTATTCGTCACTGGGTTATCAATGGTTACTACGATAGCAAGCCCTGGAACGATACCCTGGGCACGAAGTCGATGCACTTGCTGGGCCTGCCGTTCTTTAATGTAGCTGGCAAGATCTCTACCGCTGAGTAATCGCATTAACCGTATTTTAACAGATTTATAATTGTGTTTGCTTTTTTTAGATTCGCACTATATACTCATGATAATATTAACTATAAGCATTTTATTATTATGGAACCAACATCACCAACAACCCCTCAACAACCAACTCAACCAGTCCCTCTCACACCGCCAGAGCAGCCGACTCCAGTGGTACCGGAGCCATCAATTCCTCCGGTTACTCCACCTTCACCTCCTCAAACACCTCCTGAACCTCCTACGCCTCAAGAGCCGCTATCTCCTATTCCTCCGGCTCAAAATCCTGGCGAGACACCTCCGGCAATGCCGGAAGCTTAGTGAGCTCTTAGTGAGCTAAGTAAAGGTCAAACCTTTGCTGGTCACATCAGTTGAACTGGTGTATTACCAATGGGGATATTTAGTATATTGTCAAAACAGGGGTAGTTTGTTAAAGTTTTTGGTTATGGGCCATTAGCTCAGCTGGTTAGAGCACCTGCCTCTTAAGCAGGGTGTCCTGGGTTCGAGTCCCAGATGGCCCTCCAATACCGCTTACTTTATTTGAAGGGGTTCTTTATAATTAGGTCACCAAATTTTTGACCGTCTTGCATGTCTTCACTGTAAAGTACATTTGCACCTGATTTTTGAGCTACAACTATTATAAGGGAATCCCAAAACGAATATTTATATCTTTCTTGAAATTCTGTGGCACCTATAATGTCATTTGGAGTTATTTGTTCAATTGGCCAAGATAAAAAATCTTTAAGTAACTCCCTTGCCTCTTTTAACGTAAGTTTTTTAGATAATTTTCCTGTTAAGGCAACGTAAAGCTCTTGCAATACCTGAGTGCTTATTAAACCGGATTTGGTCTCCCAACAATCTATAAGAATTTTTTTCGCTATGGGATTTTTTGTTTTCTCATCTGTGTCATATGCATAGACTAAGACATTTGTATCTATAAAATTCATCGTGTATATAATTCTTCACGTTTAGGAAGTCTAGCCCCACCAAGTGAGTAGCCATTTTTTAATCTCTTAAGAGCTAGCTCTTTATCTTTATCATAAGTAGATTCTTGTGAAGCAATCTTCCTAATTTCCTCAGCGAGAAATTTGCTAAGAGAAGTAGAACGTTTAGCTGCTATAACTTTAGCTTCTTTTATTACGGTTTGGTCGAGTTGTACTGTGATATTTTGCTTCATGATTCTATAATAATATCAAGGTCACGTGCTCCACGCAATAGAATTTTTTTAAAATAACCCTCTTGACAACCACTCAGTTATCAAAATCGAAAGCATAGACTTAAAGCTCAACAATCATTAAGTCATTATCACAATGTAAAATAAAGTCGTAAATTTGGTCCATAATGGCCCTCCAATGTGGTTGTATATTACTACAGTAACATCTTAGACTTAGTAGAATGATTAAGCCGATGAGCCGCCGTTAACAACTCTTTTTGTTATGATTTACGTATGACTGAAAATAAAAAGTCAGCTAAAGTCGCACTTGCTTTCGTAATACTGATTGGCATAACCAGCCTGTTTGCGGATTTTACGTATGAAGCTGCTCGTAGTATCAACGGCCAATTCCTAGCTACGCTTGGTGCTTCGGCTACGGTTGTCGGATTTACGGCTGGTTTCGGCGAATTGGCTGGTTACGGCCTACGCTCGGTGTTTGGCTGGTTTTCCGACCGCACCGGCCGTTACTGGCTGACGACTATCGTCGGCTATATTATCAATCTATTTGCCGTACCTGCTATGGCCTTGGCTGGCAACTGGCAGGTTGCTGCAATGCTTGTTATAGCTGAACGTACTGGACGAGCGATGCGGAAACCACCTGTTGAAGCTATGCTGTCAGCCACCGGTACCAGAATCGGACAAGGCTGGGCGTTCGGTCTTAACGAAGCACTAGACCAGACCGGTGCTACACTTGGGCCGCTTGTCATGTCGCTGGTTCTGTTGCTGCACGGCAGTTACCGTACAGGCTACGCATTGCTGGGAATCTCGGTATTCTTCGCTTTAGCAACTTTGTTTACAGCACGTCACTACTTCCCGAGGCCACATGAGCTTGAAGCCGGTATTGGCCTAAAAACCGTCGGCCTGAATAAGTCTTTTTGGTGGTATATGATTGCCGGAGGTTTAATAGCTGCCGGTTTCGCTGATTTCGCATTGGTCGGCTACCATTTGCAACAAGCAAACGTAGTCTCCAAAGACCTTATCCCAATCTATTATGCAGTGGCCATGGGTGTCGGTGCGGTCGGTGCGTTGGTACTGGGAAAGTTATTCGATCGAAACGGCATAAAGACTGTGCTAGCAGCGTTCTTCCTTTCCGCCTTTTTTGCTCCTCTTGTCTTTCTAGGCAATGGCTTGCTGGTATTTGCAGGTATTGTCCTGTGGGGGCTTGGTATGGCAACGCAGGAGTCTCTGCTCAAACCACTTGTAGCACAGATACTCAATACTGCTAAGAAGGCTACAGCCTTCGGGCTATACGACACCGGGTATGGTGTCTTCTGGTTTGTTGGAAGTTGGCTTATGGGCTATCTATACAGTCGTTCCATACATGAGCTGGTATATTTTTCTGTAGTTATTCAACTAGTGTCTTTGCCGGTTTTCTGGATTACATATAGTAGGTCAAGTCAAGCTACTAAATAAGCTGACCGCTAAAACTGGTAATATGTAAGTTATAGGAAATTTCGTGGAGGTTTTGGCTCCTCTGTTCGGTTGTAAAGATACCATTCAACGAGCTGTCTTTGGTGTGCTTCACTCATGCCTCTGTGTAGCTTAAGTTTGGTTCTGAGCTGGGAGTTAATACCACCCTCAACGTAATTGGTTGTTCTCGGGATTGGCTGGTTTGTTTGCTGGAGTAGTTGTTCGTCTAAAGACATAACATTCTGACTTGCCACTTTTATCCCTGTTCGTCAGACTAAGGGGATGAAACCAAAACAAATAACACTACTGACAGCTGAACTCAAGCAACTCAAAGAAGGGGCGGCGGCACGTCGGGCCATGGCCGTACTACTGCTCGTGACTCATGGTGATATGCGCCTGTCGACATATACGATTGACCATGCCAAACGACTCAAAGCCCAGTACCTCAAGCACGGGATTACTGCCTTTGCAGACAAACGCAAAAGTAACCGGGACCGGGTACTCACAAAAGCCGAGCGGGACACAGTCATTACTGTACTCCGGACACAGCAACCAAAAGACGTCATAGTGGCTTGTAGCAGCGAGTACTGGTCAACACCACTCCTCGGCCAGTACATCACTGAGCAGTTTGGCAAACAGTACAAGTCGAGAACATCATATTACCTGTTGTTCCGTGAAGCTAAGCTGAGCTTTCATTTGCCTGGCAAGGCATATGAGAAGTCTGACCCTGGACGACGTGCGCAGTGGATTGCAGAAACAAGACCTAAGCTTGCCCAATACTGGGATGAGTCAGAAACCGTCATCCTTTGTGAGGATGAAATGGTACTGACGAATGCCACTACCACTCAGAAGATCTGGCTACCGAGAGGCGAGTACCCACCAGTCCTCGAGATAAACACGACAAAGAAACGACAGAGCTTCTATGGCTGGCTCGACCTCAAAACGGGAGCACAACATACCTTTACGGCTGACTGGCAGAACATGCATATCACAGCAGAGATACTCACCAAAGTCCGGGCAATCTACCCCGCCCAAAAACTAGTCATTGTCTGGGATAACGCCGGCTGGCATAGAGGCAGCAAAGTGACTGATTGGATCAAGGCAGATGGTAACACAGAAACAATACACTTCCCACCCTATACACCAGACCTAAATCCACAAGAACATGTCTGGAAAGCCGGGAGAGCATATGTCACCCACAACCGACATATTACCGACTTAAGAAAAACTGCCGAACAGTTCAGAGCCTACCTGACGACCAGAACATTTGCTTACGCGCTGCTTGGCTTCCGGGCTAAAACAGTGGCAAGTTAAAGTGTGATGTCTCTAG
>JAJYZG010000018.1 GCA_021800155.1 bacterium | reverse complement strand
TTCAAGTTCGAAAAAGCTCAATCTATTTTAAAAGACTGCTGGAACAATCAATCGGGTTTATTGAGTACCCAAGTACTACAAGAGTTCTATGTGACTGTAACGAAAAAATTGACTAAGAAGGTGGACAAACAAGCTGCGCGCAATATAGTCCAAGTATATAAAGCATGGTCAGTACGTTCTATAACAGCCGAAGATATTATCGACGCTTCAGAATTTGAAGAGCAAAATCAAACATCTTTCTGGGACTCTCTCATAATTACTATTGCTCAAAAAACTGGTGCCGAGACTTTATATAGCGAAGATATGCAGGGTGGTAAAAAATTTGGCAGTTTAACAATAGTTAACCCATTCAAATAAATATGATTATTTTGGAGGGCCAGGAGGGACTCGAACCCTCGACACCCTGCTTAAGAGGCAGGTGCTCTAACCGGCTGAGCTACTGGCCCGCTAACCCAAAGACTTTAACAAAATGCTCTCACATTGGCAATAGAGATAGCTAAAAAGTTATTTTAATAACTTAATTGTGGCCTTAACTTATTCTACCTCTGGTAAAATAAAGAGTCATGAAGTTCCTTATGGGCAGTGAATTAGCCGGATTTATAAAAGAGCGACAAGCACAATCTGTCCGTTCACTGAGTCAATCAACTAACATCAAGCCAAAACTGGCTATTATCAAGACTGTCGATAATCCAGTTATAGATCTCTATGTTCGTCTAAAACAAAGTTATGCAAAAGATATTGGAGCAGAAGTCGAAGTTTACCGGATAAAGCAAAACGAAGTGCCGGATTTGCTCGTCCGTTTAAATTCAGACAAGTCAGTTCACGGAATTATCATTCAGTTGCCCATAGAGGATCCTAAGCAAACTGAAGAATTAGTAAATCAAGTTGCTCCAGAGAAAGATGTAGATGCGCTCGGAGAAAAAGCCCAATTTGAACCAGCAACACCTCTTGCCATTTTATGGTTACTTTCCGGCTTTAATATCGATCTGGTCGGTAAGCATGTAGTGCTAATTGGCCGGGGCAAGCTGGTTGGTGGACCATTAGAAAAAATGTTACGGGCTAGCGGCATTAACGTGACTGTAATTGATAGCAGCACAAAAAACGTAGCTGCTGTTGCGCGTGAAGCGGATGTAATTGTTACTGCTACCGGTAGGCCGGCGATACTTACAAGTGACATGGTTAAATCGGGCGCAGTAGTAGTAGACGCCGGTGTGGCTAGCGAAGAGGGCAAAACAGTTGGTGATGTAGCTAAAGATGTTTTAGAAAGGGAAGACATCAATATTACGCCGGCAAGGGGGGGCGTCGGGCCGCTGACAATTTGTGCTTTATTTGAAAACCTTATTCAAGCTGTCGAACGGTCTAAGCCTCACGAATAAGCTGGACTAAATACTGATAGATTGCTGGCGGCATATTGTTTCCGTTCAGCTTTTTATAGTCATAATTGTCGTCAAGATCAAAACTAAATCTAGCTTTTAGTTGAGGGTAGAGGTTCTGGCACATGCTCATGGCCGCTCGGCTGTCTCTAATTTCCCCGACACATTCAAGAGGCTTGTTCCCGGAAATACCAAGTATGTTGCGGTATGTTTCATCCATCGAGATGTCTAGGAGCAAATTTTTATGGAATATTTCATCCAACTCTTCTTCGGAGATGAATGGAGCTAACACCATGTATACAAAAGCACACTTAGGACATTCACCACACCAAGAAATAGTATGATTTCCATGCCGGAAAGCACGATTACAAGAGGTAAAACTGAATTTATATTTTCTCCAGGCTTTTTTCGAGAACAGCTCAGCAATATAAAGTTCGCTCAGAGGGCGCAGGAATGAATAATACAGGACACTATCACCTAGATTTTTTTTGAGATGCCTTTGAAAATCTTTCTCAAATTCCTGAGATTTTGAATACTGATGATTGATATCCACCCCGTGATACTTAAGTGTCGGTTCATTGGCCGCTTGTTCGTTAGATACAACAACGTCTCTATATCCGCTCAGAATAGCTGTCACAATTCCGGCACAACCAATGATGGCTGAAATGGGAACGTGTCCATTTAAAGCGCCATGTTTGTTAAGCTCGAGCAGTTTCTTGTCCCAGTTTCGCTCAACAAAAAAATGTTGAAGACCAATTTTCTCAACTAAGCCGGAGAGTAGTTCTCTATGACCCAAGCTCCATGTAGCAACCGGAAGATCAGCGTTTCTTAAAGCCTCTACGCTGAGAAGTGAATCTTTGCCCCCACCAATACCTATCAGCAAACCGTTATTTTTACTTTCTCCGGAGGCTACTACTGCAACCTTGGTGTTGGCGCTAAAAGGTATTTCCTTACAAGGAGCTATCCCATTAACAAAGAAAAATTCCCCCAGGCCTTTAGAATAGGTTTTGGCAAAGAAAGCAGCATCCTTTTGGTCAAGGGTAATCTTGCCCAGATTCATTTGGTTAGGCAAAAAAGCTTTGTAGTATGAAACCCCAGCCATTAAGAAGAGTGATTGCAGGGCTCTGTCTAAAGTTGCTTGGTCGTACTTAACAAAATCGAAATCAAAACGATAGGTTTCACTAAAATCCAGCTTGTCATCCAGGCTATAGTTAAGCTCTAAAATGTGTGTAACTTTGTTAAATCGATAACCCTTAAATATAAAAGTTTCAAAGTTCATAGTTTTCTAGTGCTTGGTTAAACTGGTCTCCCCGGTCGGTAAAATTCTTAAACATATCGAAACTGGGGAAACCAGGGCTTAGAACTATCGCATCTCCGGGCTGGGCCAAGCTTTTAGCTGTTTTAACTATTTCATCCATGTTTTTATTACCGAGCAATGTGTATCCGTCAAAACCGACAGCATCTAATGCATTTGCTACTCTTTGAGAGGATTGCCCGATTAGTATTATGCGGCGGACTTCTTGATCTTTTTGTTTTATTGCTGCAGCCAGATTTTCTAATGGTAGGTTTCTGTCGTAACCACCTATGACTATAATCTTGTTGCCAGGAATGGCTTCTATGGCGGCAATTGAAGCGGGAGGGGCCGATGAAAACGAATCATTATAATAACGGATACCATCTTTATCGGCCCTTAGCTCTAGCCGATACGGGAGACCTGTAAAATTTGTTACAGCCTTTTTTATGGCTTCTCGGTTTTGTTCTACCTGCCAAGCAACAGTAATGGCCGCTGCGATATTCTGCCAATTATGTTGACCTAGGAGCTTAAGCTCATCGACTGAGCAGATTACCTGATCGCCAATGCTAAACTGTCCGTCTCTAACCAAAGCTCCAGGCTCATCCATGAACGGGATTTTAAATCCTTTACTGGTAGAGGCTATTCGGCTGGCACTTTCGTTTAGGGCATAATAGATCGCTATATCAACTGCACTTTGGTGCCTGAATAAATTAGTTTTGGCATTATAGTACTCGTCAACATCATTGTGCCAATCCTGGTGTTCGGGCTCGACCATCAAGCAAACAGCAATGTGTGGTGAATATTTACAGTCTATTAATTGATAGCTGGATAATTCCAGCACGACCCAGTCATCAGGTTGAACATCTTGGGACAATAGATCCAGAGCAGGTACGCCGATATTACCACCAAGCAAAACCCTTTTGCCCATACTGTCTAATATTTTTGCTATAAGTGAGGAAGTTGTACCTTTACCTTTAGTGCCTGTTACCCCAATAATATTTTGAGTAGGAGATACCCTTAAGAACTCATTGGTGTTTGAAGTCAATCTGGCTAATATATCTCTTCCCGCGGCTGAGACGATGTCAGACGGTTTAATAGACGGAGAACGCACAATGACATCAAACCTGGGTAAATCGGCAAGGTAATTAGGCCCGCTTTGCATATATACTCCTTCAGGAACGTCAACGGGATTTAGGTCACAGACTGTTATTTCGCCCTTGTTTTTGTAGTAACGATATGCAGCTTTGCCCTCAAGGCCGAAACCGATGATGGCTATTCGCATCAGGAATACTCTAACCCAGGTGCTTTTTTACTAACTCGAAAACTTGTCTAGGTGTCATGTTTGCTTTTAAGACCACTGCCGTAACACCCATGTTTTTAACTGACTCAGGAATCTCTTGCTCTCCCATGTTAGTCAGAATGATGACTTTCGTGTCTTTTCCCCAATCGTTTTTGCGCATTGCTTCAAGTACTTGATCTCCGGTCATTTCTGGCATCATTAAGTCGAGCAAAACAATATCTGGGTGCATTGATTGTACAAGGTCCAATCCCAGTTTTCCATTTTCAGCCGTCTCAACATTGTACCCCTCGGCCTCAAATTTAAAGCGGTACATTTGAGCAATCGTTTGATCATCTTCGATTATTGCTATCTTTGCTGGCATAACTAATTATTATCCTATTCCAAGCTTGGAGGTTTTACAATTATTCATTTTAGTACCTCCCCAACAATTTCAACTACCTGCTTAGGTGTGTAGTGAGCTTTAACGATATATCTATCAACATTTAATAATCGTAATCTTGGCGGAGCTTCGTCTCGACTAATATTGGTTAACACTACCACCCTTACGGAATTTCCTTTTTCACTTGCACGTAATCGTTCGAGCATTTCGTCCCCAGACATGACTGGCATTCTTAAGTCTAGTAAGATGAGATCAGGCAAGAAAGACTCAAAAACCTCCAGGCCCTCCTCACCGTTATATGCTACCCGTACCTCATAGCCTTCATGTTCTAGTTTAAATTGATAAATTTCCGATATAGATCGTTCATCCTCGACTAAAAGAATTTTTGTTTTCATAAAGTTTCAACTATTCTTTTGACATTTTATCACTCTTATGTTAAATTGCCAGTGTACATTTCCAGATTAGTAAATGCTCACGGCCCAATACAGGCACGTGAGCATTTTTATTAGAAATTAATCAATGAATATTTATATTTCGTCCGGAATCGGCTATGGCCAGACTAAATTGGCAGCGTTCGATGCGGCTCTAAACCAAGCTTGTATAGCTAATTTTAACTTGATCAAACTTAGTTCAATCATACCCCCGAAGAGTATGATTTTTGAGCCCGCCGCTGAGGAAATTCCTAATACACTAACAGGAGGATGGGGTGACAGGCTGTATGTGGTAATTGCTGAAAGAAGGGAAGATACTACAGGCAACGATGCATGGGCAGGAATAGGTTGGGTACAAGACAAAAAAAGCGGTAGGGGCTTATTCGTGGAACACGAAGGTAGCTCAAGAAGAGATGTTGAAAAAGATATAGAATCTAGCCTTCAGGATTTAATGAAGACTCGTAAAATTGATTTTGGTCCAATCAACATGAAGGTGGTGGGCGCTACCTGTAAAACCGGTTCGGTTTGTTCTCTGGTTTGTGCAGTTTATCAAGCTAGTGATTGGAACAATAAGCCTTTAGTTTCTGGAGAACTTGGACCATGCCAGACTTAAATTCGAAGGTTGTTCAGGGAAGTAATTGTGAGGTAACTGATCTTAATGTAACTATCAACATTCACGACCCAGAAAAACTTAAATATTATAGTCTAAGTTCTCTGGCTGTGGCGACCGCATCGCCCCTCAATGAAGTAGTACGTTACTCAATTTTTGGGGTAGCCGAGGGACTATCACGCTCACCATTAGTGGGTGCAGCGGCTTTTGGTATTTCAACACTTGGGGTAGAAGGCATAGGTGCACTAGCAGCTAGTTATGCCTTTGATAACAATCTTAGTAACAAAGTTTTCGAGTATATAAATCGAAGAGCGCTTCCAAGGATTGGTATTAGAGAAGATGCTAAGTTGTCTACTTTTACCAAATTTAATGTTCTGCAGTTTGGAGGATCTGTTGCCTATATGGCTTTGCTTCAAAGAGAAGATCCTGATCGCAACCTAGAGCAGAATTTACGCACAGGCATGAAGGCATCTGTTTTATTGGCAGGCGCTACCGCTGTTCAGGGTGCGCTTATGTCTGAAGGTATAAACATAGGCTTAGATCACTCCTTGGAAATAGGTTTGGGAGCTTTTGGTTTGGCCTTCTTAGCTACTGCTGGCAGAAAGGGGCTTGAGTTATATAAAACCAAAAAATACTACGAAAATCTCAAACCCGTTGGTCCACAGCTAGAGGGTATAGATCCTGGTAATTTTAAAAAAGCGTTGCATGACAGGTCATCTATAAGAGAGAAAATTTATGGAAAAGTTAGCTTGCCTATATTAGTACCACTAAAATATGCAACCTGGATTAACGGTGATTTCTTTGCTAAGAAGGGCTACAATCCAGACGAACTATTGTATTCCTCGGCCCCCCAGAACTCTTATGAGGATAAAGACAAGGGGTTTATCCTAGATATATTTCAAAAAGCGCGCCAAAAGGGATTTAAAGGTATAGTTTTTGATTACTTTGAAGATAACGAAGTGTTCGAAAGTATATTGGATAAAGAAAGCATCGATAATTTAGAAACTGCCCATGGTCCTGCCCAAATTTTTCAATATCATATGAAGCTTAGAGCAAATGAAAATAAACTCGCAGACTTTAATCCCAGTCCAAATGTAAGAACCATAAGGCCGGAGGATTTAGATCAACATTTTGATCAAATATGGACCATTTACTCTAGCCAATTTCAAGAACTAGTAGACGACCATCCTGTACGGGGGCAACTTACTCCAAAGGAATTGCGAGAAGTTCTCAGCTCGGATGACTGTTTACTGAAGGCATATTTTGACGACAAGGGTAATATATTAAGTTTCGGTTATCTCGTTACTGATCTTAAATTGTGTCCGTGGCTGAATGAAAGATATTTTGAAGAAGTGACTGACGGTAATCCAACGGGCTACTTTTCAGGAATAGCCAGCGCAAAGAATAGTCGCGTTGTCACAAGCTTTTATTTGGTTAACAGCTTTGCTTATGAAATGGCTAAGAAGTGGCCCAAGGGTAATTTGGCTTTTGAGTGTAGTAACACGTCTGCGAGGTATATTCCCAAAATCGTGAAACGGTGTTTTGAGAAAGATAAGTTGTATGAGATTGATTCAATGTCGGAGAGGGCATATCACTACAAGTTGATTAAACTTAGCCATGATAGAACTTAAAAGATTAACGCTTGACGATAAGTCAAAAATAGAAAGTTTTACGGCGAAATTTCCCCCTTATTCGGACTTTAACTTCATTAGCCTATATAGTTGGTCATTACATTCGCAGACATCTTTTTATATAGATGATGAAAAGTTTTTGCTAAAATTGCCCGATTATTCATCCCAAGAGTTTATTCTTAGTTTTATGATTCTGAAAAATTTCAACAAAAACTTTTTAGAGATTTTAGATTTTTTAGATCAAGAAGAAATTACCAAGAAATTTGATTTACTACCAGAAATTTTGGTGCCACAAATAAGAAGTTTTTTTGAACGAAGTAATTTAGATTATGTATTGAAAGAAGATAGAGGCTCCTTCGACTACATTTTAAATATAAACAAGACAGTTAATGCTTTTGGAAATGAATATAAAAAATATCGACAGAGGTTATCTAGATTCAATAGAGAATGGTCTGCCAGTGTAAGACCGTATGCTTTTGATCCTCAATCTGAAAGTCATATAGAAAAAGCAGAGCACTTATTAAAGGATTGGGTGGTAAACAAGCAGCCGAATAATATAAATTATGAATATGAAGGCCTAGCTTTCTCAAGATTTCTGACCATTGCTAGACACTCAGATAGGCTAGTCTTTAAGGCTTTTGAAAATAACAGTAAGCTTGTTGGACTTAGCGGATACGAAATCATAGACAGCAACAATGCAATAGGTCACTTTATAAAGTATGATCCTGGTCTCCAAAACATGTTTTTCTTCCTGATAGATAATATTTGTAAAGACTTACAAAAAAGAGGAATCAATAACATTAATATAGAGCAAGATTTAGATATACCTACGCTCAGACTATCAAAAGAGCATCTGCGCCCGAGTGATTACCTGAAAAAATTTTCTCTGAGGGTAGGCATTAGCGATTTTGACAATTCTGATCTATCCTAATTAGTAGTTATGCTAGTTGTAACGGCATATATATTACCAATATTAGCCTTGTTGGCTATGCTGATTCTCTTAGCACAAGGTGAATCGAGAAATCAGAAATTAACCAAATCTTTTAGATATCTTCTAATAATACTTATTTTTTGGAGCTCATTGTTGTGGGTTACCGATCAATTAAATAACCCTCCGTATAGTTTGATCACTCTGAGGCTGGGTCTGTTTGTAGCTAGTTTATTGCCGGCTTTTTTATATTTTTTCTTTTCCCGATTAGTGAACAGTTTTAGCAGAATCATTGCCTATACGTTGTTGATCGTTTCAACTTTATTCGCAGTGCTGTCCTTAACACCGTTGATGGTCAAAACAATAAGCAGGGGTGAAGTAGGTATAGAAATTAACAAACTATCCTTATTATATTCACTACAAACTTTTTATGGGGTTGTTGGCTTTGTTTTTAGCTATGTATGGGCAAAGTGGAAATCTCAAAAATTAGATCAAAAAATTAAAATGCAAATAAAAACTATAGGTTGGGGCCTATATTTGGCCATTTTTATAGGATTGCTTGGCGGGTATGTCTTACGAAATACCGGCAGCAACCTTCTTTTGCCCTTGGCTCTAATGTTCTTTGCGCTGAGCATTTTTATTGCAATTTTTAAGCATGGCTTATTTGACATAAGACTTATAGTTGCCCGTTCTGTTGCTTATGTATTTTCTCTACTAGCAGTTGGAGCGGCTTTTGGTCTGTTCTCCTATGTGATCTCTAATGTATTTATTGGGCAGAGCAAAAGTATAAATCCCAGCACTCGTGTGACATACATAGTTATTGCAGTACTTCTTGCTGTTATTTTCCCATTACTAAAGAGGTTTTTTGATAGGGTGACAGACAGGATTTTTTATCAAGACAGCTATGATAGTCAAGCATTTTTTGATCATTTTAATCGTACACTCGTGTCAACATTCGAATTGAATAACCTGCTTAAGAAATGCGGCCTCGTTATTCAGGATAACATTAAACCATCTTCTTTTACGTTCGTAATATTGGCTACAGACAAAACAAGAAGGAAGGTTATTGGCAGTGACCCTAAGCTAAATTTAACCGATAAACTAGTTTATGAAATAAACAAACAGACTAAAGCTTTAAAAAAGAGGGTTATAGTTGCTGAATTACTACAGAGTTCGTACAAAACTTTCAAAAATTTGCTGGTAGACATAAATATAACTGTAATCGTTAGTCTGGGATCAGCTTCAAATTATGAAGGCATAGGCTTTTTGCTTTTAGGACCTAAAAAGAGCGGTAATGCCTACACCTCAAATGACATAAAAAATCTTCAGATTGTATCCGATGAACTAGGTGTGGCAATACAAAATTCTCTATATACAGAAGAAATTGAGAATTTCAACCTAACCTTACAGCAGAAAGTAATTGATGCTACTAGAAAGCTGCGCAAAACCAACGATAAACTACGAGCGCTTGATGAAGCTAAAGACGACTTTGTGAGTATGGCATCGCACCAACTCCGCACTCCCTTAACTAGTGTAAAAGGTAATATAAGCTTAGTGTTAGATGGTGATGCCGGAGCAATAACAAAACTTCAGCGACAGCTGTTAGACCAGGCTTTTGCTAGCTCACAACGCATGGTTTATCTAATAGCTGATCTTCTGAACGTATCAAGGCTAAAAACCGGAAAATTTGTGATTGAACGTAGTCCGGTCAACCTAGCTGATGTTATAGAAGAAGAAGTTAACCAATTGATTGATACGGCCCTGTCGCGGCAGTTAACCTTAACCTATAAAAAGCCGGAAAATATAACCGAGCTAATGCTTGATGATACCAAAACGCGGCAGGTAATAATGAATTTTATAGACAATGCCATATACTATACTCCGGCTGGCGGCAGGATTGACGTAATGCTTAGCGAGACCGCTTCAGTGGTTGAATGCCGGGTGATAGATAACGGTATTGGTGTTCCTAAGAGCGACCAGCACCACTTGTTTACTAAATTTTTCCGGGCAGTTAATGCGCGTAAAGCGCGACCGGATGGCACCGGGTTAGGTCTATTTATGGCTAAAAAAGTAATCGCTGCAGAGGGCGGAGCCATAATTTTTGAAAGCGTAGAAGGGAAAGGTAGCACCTTTGGTTTTAGTTTTCCCAAGGCAGTCCTAGCTATCGGCAAAATCCAGAATGGGGCATATCCAGTCAAAAATAAACAACATGCGTTAGCACAATAAATAAGAGTCGACTTAAGAATAGTCATTAATGCAAAAATTAAGACTTAACTATGCATATGTCGTAATGTTAAGGCATTGGCATAAAATTTTGGGTTATTTTTCCGATATGTTTGTCAAACTACCCTTGACCGGGCAGTTAAGTACTTGCCTGAATTAAGTCTCCTAGCGTGGTTAGCCACGGTTATTTTTAAGGCTAAGTGGAGCGGCGACTATAATTCCTTATAGCCTACCGTTGAGTGATTCTTTGTGTCCTTCTTTCTTCTTCGAAGACATTACCTATAAATTAAGTTGTGCAATTTCCGTAACATTGTCGCTCTCTAGCTTTTCTGCAAACACTTCGGAGTGGCATATAGCCATGACCTAAGGCAAACTTGCGATAACGTCAATATCTGAAATGGCTACATAATGAGCAGGTGACTCAAATAACTGTATCGCCTTGTCTGTTTTAACATCACCCTTCTTGTTTTGACCCGGCCATCGCCTAGAGAGGTTATACCGCCTCTAGCAATAACAGCAGCAACCATGGTCAGGGTATAATCATAACTAGTATGGTGGCTTGTATATCCAGCTCACTCAGTACAACTTATTTGCTGTCATAGGATAGCCGCTTTTTTATCCAACTTCTTCCGGGCACTGAAAACATAATGGCAAGCTAAAACACCGCTACCTTCCTTTAATGTTTAACTTAATTAAATAGTGCAATATAGTGCAATATAGTTGACAAAGAATTTCACTAATGGTATTATTTGGAAAGTACTTAAGTGAGTAAGAAGGCGTGAAGGAGTTTAACGTATGGGCGAAAGACTAACCCCAACTCAACCAGAATTAATACACCCTACTGATAATAGATATAATAATAAGGTACGTACAGCGATAGCTGGTATAGTAGCAATCGCTAGTGGTCCCGGTGCATTGTTTGGTGTGGCAGGGGCGTCGGAAACTGGACATAACGCTCAAGAAACCTGTACTACGGATCAAGGAGTTACCTCATGCGTTGAGGTTGCTAGAAGTGTGAGCAAGGAGGCTAACAGTATATCCGAGTCTGTTCATACAATAGCTAGTTCAAATCAAGCCTTTTTTGTTGATACCCATTGGACAACTAAATCCGAACAGGCTAAGGCATCAGCACAGGGAAACTGTCATTGGTATCCCGGTTCTGAGGTTTGGGATGGCGGTTGGTATGACGGCAAGCACCACTCTCTAATTTATAAAAAAGAGCCTAATGCGGCAAAGGTAGAGGGTTGTACAGTGCCGTTTGTTGATGTACCTGTAGAGTACCGTAGTATTGCTAAGCAGGCAGAATTGCCCAATGGCGAGATTATTGTCAAAGTCGGTGAAATAAACGGGCTTGATGAACGGTATGGTATTGCCGAGACAGACTGTGGTAACCCGCTTATCATTAGCCGAAAGCAACCGAAAAACGCTAGGACTGCTCCTAACGCGATAGAGCTTTCCTCGGTCAACGAAGAGGGTAAATATATAGCTGTGGCAAGAGATAATATAAGCGTTAAAGCTGTTTCTCAAGCACGAGTCAGCGTGAAATCACCTAATGGAACCTGTAATGCCGAAGCTTCTGCTTTCGGAACGGCTGAAGGATCCGCAAGCGCTGTCGGGATAGCTATCAGTTCAAGTGAAAGCGCCGCCAGAATAAAAGCTAAAGCCGATATGTATAGCCAACGGCAACGGGAAAGCGAATTGGCCATAAATCGAGCTGAGAGTAGTGCTTCTGGTCATGCTATTAGCACTGCCGAAGCACAGGCAAGTTGTAGCAGCAGTAAATCGACGACTCCGCCACCGCAAGTTTCAAAGGCTCAGCCAACCTGTAACGGTCTATCTGTAAGTGTCAATGGTGACGAGGTGGTTATTGATGAACCAAGCTTCACGCTCAACGGTGCTCAGCTGGAAGGGTTTGATATAAACTTTGGTAACGGGACCTCTAGCAATTACCAGCCAAATAACTTCCCGCTACAAGATACGTATACTCAGGCGGGTCAGTATACTATTTCTGCAAGTTTGTTAACCAATCACGGTGACGTGAGTAGTGCTAATTGCCAGGCGAAGGTTGAAATAGCACCCCCTCCGACACCTACCCCCACCCCACCACCAACAACCCCGATAACTATACAAGAAGTTCCTCTTACGACAGCTGAGGCCCTTTATACAAACAGTACCGAGCAACTTTGTGTTGCAACGAGTGCTAGCGACGGTTCTCAACCAAGCGTTGAGTGGTCGGTGGTGTCTGGCGAGGGTCAAGTTACTGCTAGTTACGAAGATCAGGATGGAAATCCTAACCACCAATGCACCACTTACAGTGGTAATCCGAATGTTGGCCTAAGTATTGTTGATGCAACAGCGACAGATGGTAATGCAACGCCTGTTACAGTACAGTTTCAAATTGCGACTCAGCAAAGCAGCGGTTTCTAATCTAACTAAATTTAAGGAGACTAGATACATGAAAGTCCTCAATAAACTAAGCAAAGTTGTTGTGGTATCTTCCTTGACTGGCCTATTGGTGTTCGGTCTGGCTGGTACTGCCTTTGCTTTCACAGACGGCCAAATCAGTGGCGGCAACATCTACCGCGTGAATAACTTAACAACAAATAGTGGCTTTAGTGACACAACTTCTGCCCAAGCTTGCGATTTACTTGAATATGCCGTCAGACTGTATAACCCAGGTAGCGTAACCGTTGATAATGTCAACGTTCAAGCCGATATTTCTAACGAGAGCCTCACAAGCAACCAATCCACAATACAAATAACTTCATCGAATGGTGATCCTAGTTCTACCTACGGCTTTACTACGGTAAACTTTCCTACACCCGAAACGGAAAGCTACGTAAGTGGCTCCACTCAGCTGTTAAACCAAAATGATAACCTTATTAAAACCTTACCCGATGGTATTACTATCGGTGGTACTGGTGTTAATATTGGAAACATTGGTCCATCTGTAACAGAGTTTGTGCAATTTCAAGAAAAGGTTGAATGTACTACTCCTGTTCCGATTCCGATACCCGTTCCCCCAACGTGTAGCTCGTTAAACGTGACAACTTCAGGACAAGAAGCCAAAGTCGACGGTCTTAGTTATACGGCTGGAAATGCTACAATTAACGGAGCAACGCTACAGTTTTACAATGGCAGCACGCTAGTTAACACTGAGACACTTACAGTTCCTCAAGTCCAAAGTCTCAGCACTGCACCTTATTTGTACACCTTTGCGAGCTCGGGAAGCTACCAAGTTTTAGCAACGATAAACACTACGTATAACGGTAGCCCAGACAATGTTACATCGAACACCTGCATGGCAACGTTTGCATTTACTACTCCTCCCGTCCCTACACCTCCTGCCCCGGCTCCTAGCGAATTAGTAAATACCGGTCCGGGTAATATCATTGCTGTCTTTGCCGGAACCAGTATAATTGGAGCGGCTGGTCACTTCCTATTTAGAAATCGAAAACTGATTCTTAGAAGAAGATAAATTACCTCAAACAGGATATACCAGGATTACAGAACATCTCCTGGGATATCCTAGTTTAAGCTGTTGCTCGCTGGTATCTAAACGGATTCTACCGCATAAATCGTTGTAATGTAAGACTTGGTGCATGTTAACCTAGCGTCACATTCTCTTGCTTACAAGTGGTTCCCATTTAGGATGAGAAACACAAGCATGTGGATAAGCCCTAGCCCAAAAACATAATTTATGTTAACATTTATGTTAAAGTTCAAATAAATAGGGCAATGACTGGCCGCACAATAATGGATCTCTCCTAATATTAGTTGAGGGATTTGGTATTAAGCATACTCATGCTACGATAACCAGGCAAGCGGTCCCATCGTCTAGCGGTTAGGACACCGGGTTTTCATCCCGACAACAGGGGTTCGATTCCCCTTGGGATCACCAAGAGAGAATTGCAGATTGAAATTAGTGACATATTTTCATCAACAGAAATGAAGCACTTTTTCTTATCTGTAAAATAGTTCGATTCCCCTTGGGTTCATTTGATATTATTGTATGAGTATGAAAACTGAAATTGAAGCTAAATTTCTAGACATTAACCCTGGTTATTTAAGACAAAAATTAAAATCTCTTAATGCTAAATTGGTTAATGCAGAACGAGAAATGAAAAGAAAAAATTTTGATTTTGATGATGGGAGATTACATAAAAAAAATGGTTGGATAAGGCTCAGAGACGAGGGCAATAAAGTAATGCTTGCATATAAGCAACTGAATGACCGAACATTAACTGGAACAAAAGAAGTTAATGTGGAAGTTATAGACTTTGATGCTGCCTGTGATTTTCTTGAAAGCATAGGTCTAAAAGTTAAATCATATCAGGAAACTAAGCGAGAAAGCTGGCTGCTTAATGATGTGGAAGTTGAAATTGATAATTGGCCTTGGATACCACAATATGTTGAACTTGAAGGTAAGTCAGAACAAGCAGTTCGAAGTATTGCTAATAAATTAGGTTTAGACTGGTCAAAAGCTCTCTATGGCAGTGTTGAAATAGCTTATCAGTCATATTTTGACTTCACAGAAGATGAAATAGATAGCTGGCAAGAAATTGTATTTAGTCCAACCCCTGACTGGCTAGAGTCAAAAAGGATTAGAAAATAGACTAACTTGTATGATGGCTACAATCATCAGAAAATATATTGACTAGTATGTCAACTCTGATATAATTTAATTACTGAACCTCGTTTGGACTTTAAGTTCTCGCGAGGTTTTTTGATAGACACGCAATTGACAAAAAAGTACAATTAACTGTACAATATAAATGTAATATAAGGATAATATTATGAGTACTAAGACAATAGATACCACCGATTTGCGTAATAATCTATCAGCTACTATTAATGCTGTAGGCAAAGACGACATTGTGTTTATTAAAAGCAGGGGTAAACTTACTGGCAAAGTAATTATTGATGACGATTTGCTAGAAGACCTATTGTTGTTAAATGACAGTGAGTATATTGCCTCTATATCTAAGGCTCGTGACGAAATAAAGAATGGTGATGTTTATACGTTTGATGAGGTTTTTGGGGACGTACTATAAATGAGCCAATACCGCATTATATTTGCTGGTAGCAGTAAAAAAGATTTAGATAAACTTGACCAAACTACTCGTAAAAGAATCGCAAAAAAACTTCAATTCTTCATTGACCAGGATGACCCTTTGACTTATTCAAGACAACTAGTACATTCAAGTATCGGTAGTCATAGATTTCGTATTGGTCATTACCGCATAGTATTTGATTTAGATGGCAATGAGCTACAAGTGATAAGCATTAAACACAGGAAAGATGTATATAGAGGCTAACTCCAATCAAACTCTAGCTCCAGACTGTTTAATGTGTTATTCCAGCGAATAATTTCAATAGCTAAACTCTTATAAACCGACTGGTCTAGGGTCACCATTTAGCTTATGCTTTACTTTTATATAGACCCAAATTATTCTATAACAGTCTATAACTAATGGAGACTATATATGGAAAAAAGAACAGAGGGTGAGAGAGTTGTTCTTGAAATGTCGCAAGAAGAGTACTATGAGCTTACTGACGTAGATCTTGAGACTCCATTAATCAACGCTGCAGGGTCAATAAATGGAACAAATCCAGAGAAAATTATACGAGAAGTTGAGACGCTATCAGATACCGCAATAGGTGCAATAACTGTAGGTTCGTTTACTGTTCCACGCCAAGAAGGCAATGCTGTTAATTATGGTGAGCCAGTATACTACCACGACCAAAAAGCCGGTCTTACTTATAACTCAATGGGGTTACCAAACATTGGCTTGGATGCGGCTGTACAATTAGCTCCAAGGATTTTTGAAGCAGCAGATGATAAATATGTAATCTTTAGTGTCTCACCGACTAAATCTGAAGAACACGGAACTTCTGTCGAGCAATCTGTTAGGCTAGTATATGAATTATTTGATAAAGCAAAAGCTGATTTGGTTGAGCTCAATGTAAGTTGTCCAAACGTTGTTACTGAAGGCGGCGGCAGAAAACCTATTATGGGTTATGACTTAGAGACAATGCAGGAGTTAGTTGACGCCTTACATTTAGAAGTTGGAGAAGGCAGGCGACTTGGAGTCAAGCTTCCGCCATACATATCTGATGACGAAAAGTTAATGGTCCCAGAACTAGGTAAGATATTAAGAGGCAGAAGAGTATTTAGATTCCTCGTTAGCTCAAATACCATACCTAATCAAAGACCAGTTGACGAAGATGATGTGCCAATATTGTCTGTTGAAATCGGCGGTATGAGTGGACCTGGTACAGCTCAGGTTGGCCTTGAACAAGAGCTTTTGTGGCTTCCTGAGAAGGGTGAAATGGATCTTGTAAGTTCATTAGGTGTTCATAACGGGCAAGAGCTTGCTTCTCGTGTTAAACGAGGAGCAGTCGCAGGTGAGGGAGTTACATTTTTATGGGAGAGCACTAATTGGAAGAAAGCAATAACTAATATGCTTGCTGGTTTTGCTGACGAAATGGTGCTCAATAGCTAGGTTCAACTCCCAGTGGGAATGCAAGTTAAAGAAGTATTACCTCTAGATAGCTCATGCCACTGGTTAATTTCCTCAAGGATATGGTTCCAATTCGATTTTAGGTGGTTCACCAAGAGAGAATTACAGATGAGATTTCGATGTAAAATATAGCAATAAAAACACTCATACAATCGCTCCCCGTTAAATAGTTCGATTCTCCTATGGTTCATTGGTATTATGTAGGTATTACGCGTTTGCTAAATAAGCTGACGTTGCCGGTCTGGTAATAGCAGCCTTCTGTTCATACCAGGTTTGTCCTGTTTGCTGACGGATACTCTCCAGTTTTAAGAAGGCTACCATACAACTA
>JAJYZG010000017.1 GCA_021800155.1 bacterium | reverse complement strand
ATAACACTGACCCTTCTTCATAGCTGCACCCGGCTTGGCAGACTACTTCCGCAGACCCAAAAATACTTTTTTGTCTGCGGAAGTGAACCTTTCTGTCATGGTCCTAAAGCCCATGGTGAGGTTTATGTTTAATTTAAGAATAGTCAATGCCTTTATAGTAAATTACGATAATTCGATCGGTAATACACCAAATTGAGCCAGGTACTTGTTTGCCCAATAAACATTAACGCATGCAAGCTGCGGGTTGGAGGGTTCGCCGTTCCGATTACTTGTGCGGAATGAGTACAATCAGATCAAACAGTAACCTCCGGCCAATAATTTAAGCACTACTATTAAGCTGAAGTTCGGTAATAACTGCTTAAGCTATTGTCAATAATTTTAACTGATGTGTTTGATGTTAGAAGTTTCGGTTTTTAACTACACTGCCTTGCAATGTTATACTCAACGCTGATGTCTAAAGCTGCATTACAACTCGAGGGAGAGTCTTATCATAGCCAGATTGCTAAACATCGCGGTTTGGCCATGGCGGTGGTTATGACCGGCGTTTTAATTACCGCAATTGACACGACGATAGTAGTGCTAGCGTTACCGGAGATAGAGAAGGGATTAAAAGTTGGTTTAGCTTCAGTTATTTGGGTAGTAATCGGTTATCTGCTGGTTATTACCTTACTGGCTACACAGGTCGGCCGGTTTGGCGATATGTATGGCCGGGTAAGAATGTATGAAGCAGGCTTTTTAGTTTTTGTTTTGGGTTCACTGGCCTGTGCTTTGTCGTGGAATGAAGCATCGATTATCTTATTTAGAATTTTGCAAGGTGTCGGTGGGGCTTTTGTGACCGCCAATAGCGGTGCGGTTATCGCTGGTCTGTATCCGCCGCATGAACGCGGCCGGGCTTATGGATATAACTCAATCGGCTGGAGTTTGGGCGCCGTACTCGGCATTGTTTTAGGTGGCTTAATTGTGACTTATGTGTCATGGCGCTGGATTTTTTGGATAAATGTACCGATTGGGCTATTGGCGCTGATTTTAGCTACAAGAGTGCTCCATGAAATTCGTGAAAAAGTTAAACACAATACAGATATTGTTGGCATGATTTGCCTTGGTGCGGGTTTGTTCGGTGTGCTCTGGGCCATGACTCGACTGGCAACCAATAATTTTGATGCTTCGGTTGTAGGCTATTTAGGCGGCGGCATATTGCTTCTAATTTCATTTGGATTTATAGAGTGGAAGCGAGTTGAACCGATGCTCAATTTGAAAATTTTTAAAATTCCGGCGATGACACCTTCGTTATTGGCGGCATTGTTCCAGGGTTTGGCTAACTTTGCGGTGTTATTTTTGGTAATTATGTATTTGCAGGGCACAAGAGGGCTGTCCCCCATTCACGCATCGCTGCTTTTAATACCCGGCTATATTATCGGGTCGGCGATTGGTCCGTTTGCCGGGCGTTTAGCGGACAAGATTGGTGCGGTTATCCCGGCTACTATAGGATTGGGGGTGCAGATCATAGCATTATTCCTTTATGCTCAACTTGGAATTACTACCGGACTTTGGTTGGTAATTTTGGCCAGTATCATAAACGGTGTCGGCAATAGCTTCTTTTTCCCTGCCAATAGTTCGGCGGTGATGAAGGCTTCTCCGCAAGCGATGTTTGGTATTTCCTCGGGGATGTTAAGAACTTTTTCGAACATTGGTATGGTGTTCTCTTTTTCGGTTGCTATTTTAGTTGCTGCCCGCTCCTTACCCAAGCATCTGGCATTTGCTATTTTCGTTGGCGCCACTAGTCTTAAGGGCGGTCTGGCTGCAGATTTTGCCAGCGGCTTGCACGCAGCTTTTTATGTCTCAATGATTTTTATGGCGATCGCGGCCATACTTTCTGCAGTTCGTTTTTCAGTAGTTACAAAAAACAAAAAAGTGGCCAGGACCTGATCTTAGAAACGTTCTTTAGCATTTGGCGGTGCTATAGACATCAGGTGCGCCTTCGCGACCACGCTTTAGTTCGTAAAATCCAGCATGTTTAGTTAGCTCCACTATTGCATCCCAAAGCTTAACTGCGTCGTCCTGGTCGGGTAGTTCTTTTAGCACCGGCCCAAAAAAGCCCTTTTCCTTGCCATCTATCTTAAAGACAATCGTTGGCACCCCAATATCCTGCCCGACGGTTTTGAGTGCGGACTCAGTTGATGCGATCAGCTCCTCGTCTAACTTCTCGTCGTCAGCCGTTTTAGCTAGCAATGTATCCAGGTTTAGCTCTTTTAATACTGTCTGAATAACCTCGTCGGTGTACTCGTCTCCGTTTAAAAAATGCTTTATGCCGAAGTTGGTGTATAAATCGGTTAGTGAAGCTCCGGTTTTAGCCGCCGATAGCATTACCCGTTCGACACGGTGCGATGGCATGTGGTTAACGTTAGAGCTTTGACTACCTATCTCTTTGTTTTTATAGGCCAGACTAAATAAACGCCACTCTATATTGATATCTCGGCGATTAGATGACAATAATATCCATCTGCTAGTGACCCAGCACCACGGACAAACCGGATCAAAGTAAAAAGCAATATCCATTGTTAAGCCTTATTGTTGAGTTTTGTTAATGTGGTAATTCTGTAATTATATATTAGATTGCTGAAATCGTAGCAACGGCTATGGCTGTAGTATAAGCCTAGGCTAAGCTAAATTTAAAGTAAGATTATTTCTGGGTATACTTTACAGTAAATAAAGAAAAGGCAAATGCATGTTAGATACAGCTCAAAATTTAATCCGGCGTGCCGGCAAACAGCTTAACTTAAGTGATGAAGATATTGAGCAGATCTTAAAGATAAATGCTGAGCATATATTTGAGATTAAACTTAGTAGTGGTACAAGTTTGCAAGCCTATCGCGTGCAGCACAATAACAAGCTTGGTCCGTATAAGGGCGGCATTCGCTTTCATCCCGCAGTCGATTTAGATGAAGTAAGAGCTCTGGCCACGCTCATGAGCATGAAAACTGCAGCTGTCGGTTTGCCGCTGGGCGGCGGCAAGGGCGGCGTAGCTGTCGATCCGCGCACGCTTAGTCGACAAGAGCTGGAAGAGTTGAGCCGTAAATATGTTCAGCATTTGTATCCGCACATTGGTCCGGATAAAGATGTGCCTGCGCCTGATGTTAATACCAATGCGACGATAATGGACTGGATGGTGGATGAATATGCTAAAGTTAGCGGCGACACTACCAAGGCTAGCTTTACCGGCAAAAGCGTTACCAACGGCGGGAGCTTGGGTCGGGATGCAGCGACAGGACGCGGTGGAGTTATTGCCTTGTCCGAACTGCTCAAAGCCAAAGGTTTGGCGAGTAAAGAGTTGGCTTATGCTATTTTGGGGTTTGGCAATGTCGGATCTTTTTTCGCAACTGTTGCGGCTAGTACTTTTCCGCAGTGGCGATTAGTGGCAGCCGGTGACTCAACTGCTGCAATATTAGATAATGCCGGTTTAGATGCTATGCAGCTGAGCAAGCTCAAAGCCGGTGGAGGACGTTTTTTAGACTGGATGCAGGCTAAACAGATAACTAACGACGCGCTTATTGGATTGCCGGTAGATGTGTTGGTGCTTGCAGCTTTAGAGAACGCAATCACTAAAGACAATATGGCAAATGTTAAGGCAAAGATCATTGTCGAAATGGCCAATGGTCCGATCGATGAAACCGCGCATGACTATTTAAGTAGTAAAGGTGTCATAATTCTGCCTGACATAATTTCCAACTCCGGCGGCGTAGTCGTGAGTTATTTAGAGTGGGTACAAAATCGGCGAGGCGAAAATTGGGACGAGAGAAAAGTTAACTCAAACTTAAAACGCTATCTGACCGAAGCTGTTGTAGGCATACTATCGGTGTCTAAAGAAATGCAGGTTGATTTGACCGAAGCGGCTTTTATTCAGGCGATCCGGCGGCTTAATGGATAGCCTCAGATCATTATTGTAACGTCTTGGCCCAGTCTGTGCTCGTCATAACTTCAGCTTGGCGCGGAAAAACCTTATCGAGCAGGATTTTATGTACTTCCTCGTCATGGTCAACACAGCAGTCAGACAGCACCTTTAAGTGATAGTCCTTATCCGCTGCATAGCGCAACGTACTTAAAACTACCCCACTGGTTGAGACTCCACACAATACTAATTTGGTAATGCCCTGGGCGTTTAAAAGCATTTCGAGGTCGCTTCCAGCAAAAGCGCTCACCCGTTTTTTGGCGATAACTAAATCACTGCCTTGAGGTTCAATTAGCGGATCAGTTAATGGGCTTGTTTCCTCCATCGAAAAACTGCTGCTCCGGTTCTTAATGGCTGAAAACATTTTATTGTTAGGGCTTAATTCCGGATATCCCTTCCGGAAACGTACCACTACAAAGAATACCGGAACTGTCGCTTGGTGAGCATAATTAACCGCTTGTTTTACATGTTCAAGATAATTTTCACCTTTCTCGCCGAGTCCGTCGATGATACCTTTTTGAACATCCATTACTAAAAGTACAGTCTTTGACATTTAATAACTCCTTTACTTTATAGCTAGTACTTTATCGCCTACTTTATTTTAGCTGATGTAGCTAACAGCGAAATCTTTATTTTCCCAAATATCGGCATGGTGCCAGTAAAAGGTAAACTTAATTGTTATTTGAGGAGAAACCTCTTGAACTTTGAGGTCGATGTAATGTAAACCTAGTCCAGAATCGATAGTGGAATTATCTCGGGCGGTTTTCCAGTCGTCGATGGTCCAATGCACTGTGGCGGGAGCCAGCGTTTCGATACGCAGTGTTTTGCTGAGTGGGATTGTGCGAATTTTGTGGTTAAAACGCCAGGCTTTAAGTTTAGATGTGGTTTTTTCTTTCAGATAACGTTGAACGGTTTGGTGCGGCTGATCAAAAACCTTATTGTCTTTAATTGAACGGACAAGCTTTAAGTATTCGCCGTGGGCCCAGGCAAGTGGCATGGCTGATCCGGTCGGTCGCCCCAGCTCTAGCCCATGTTCCTTTATTGGTCTTGTGTCCCAGACTTGTTCAGGTAAAAGCCCGCCATTTCCGCTAAAGTTTTCCATATCCTCTTTTAATTTAGCTGCCTGCATTTTGTGCCCGAGCGCTAGTTCGAAATGGGCACGTTCTCCTGTCAGCAAGGGCCACCCGCGTCCGATGCCAATGCCGTTAAAGGCTGATCCGTCGGCCCGCTCACCGTATCCGTCATCGTTGTAACGATGCCAGGTCGTCCCATAGGGGGTGTCGATTTTTAGCAAATTGTCAATGAGTTTTACAGTACTGGCTATACGCTGGTCGTTGGCCTCGCGTAATCCGAAACGAACCAGCGCTAAAGCGTCGGGGCTAATGAGGTGCACAGCCTGTTTGAGGGTTTCATCTTTAGGTACGTTTTTAATTTGCACCAGGTTTTCGAAACGATTAATTTTACCTTTTTCGATATCGGCTACGCGTTCGTAGTACCCGTCTAGATTATATTGTTGAGCCCAGTCGGTATTTTGTGCATACATCCAGTCATCAATACTGTCGTTCCAGATGTCTGCAGTTTCGCGCATTAGCTGAGCCGCTGATTCTTCATTAGCTAGCTCGGCAATGTCTGCCGCTGCTAGCAAGGCGGAGATTTCTGCGGCCACGGTAAATGGGGTGTATCCTGGATCTTCTTCCCATCTGTCCTGTTGAGTAACCGGGCCATTACGCAGCAAATAGCCGGCTGCAGACCTGACCATTGGCCAGAATTCAAACAGCTCGTCTTCGTTTAATGCTGCTTCACGGTACGCTAAACTAACTAATAAGATCGGCAGTGCTGTCTCGTCCATTTGTATACCGTTCCAATAAGGGGTTCCGTCAATCCACATGTTTTGCGGCCAATGACCATCATTGTTTTGTGTATTCTTTAAGCGCTTTAGAATTATCTTGGTTGATGTATGGTCACCAGCGGCCAACAATCCGCCGCTGGCTTCAACTAAATCACGCGTCCAGATTGCATGATAACCAATCTTATCCTCGTCTCCTTTAGCGTATCCCCACGGGGTAGCTAATCCGGCTACTAAACCTCCGTTAGGGTTTTTTGACTCATGGCTTTTAATAACACTGAGGCTAATAAGACCAAGTGTGGGTATAGTTTTTGCGAGTTTAGATGTACTTTCATTTAGCCACGCCTGCCAGCCCTTAATGTATGCCTGGAGTATTTCATCAAAGGGCTGTTTAAGGCTTTCAATAGCATTAGCAACGGCCTCATCAAGGGTATGCCCAAATCCAAGCGCAAGTGTAAAATCGCCTCCGGAATAATCTATTTCCGTACACAGTGCAGTATTCCCTTGCGTGGCAGATTTATATTCCCATAACATCTGCTTGTGCCGTTGTATATCCTGCCAGCCGTCACTTACGCCTACATAACCGGCAGATAATTTAACTAACGGAGCCGATGACGCGAGCGCTAGAAAACAGCCGTCGCGTTCGGCAAGTAGCAGGGGTATGTTATTGCGGTAATCTACCCAAGCATTGTTGTTGCCGCCCATGTCCCCAAGGTGTGGTGCGAGCAGTGCGTAAAGAGCATAGACCTTATCTGTATTTGGTTGAAACTTGATTTGCTGCAATACGACGGGCCGGTGCGGGTCGCTAATCACCTTTTTTTCTATCTTATAAAATCCATCTTGTGATTTATTAATAACACGGAATGCCGGAATCCCGGGCTTTAGCCAATCGATCGTAGATTCAGATTTTGCTTCTTCGGAAAAGTAATCTTGTTTATCTGTAATGATCAGGCCCAGGTCGCGGATTGCCGGGGTATCTACCTGAGGGTAGAACACTTCATTTAAAATGCCTTGCCCGATTGTAAACCAGACGTTACTGGCATCGCTTAAAGATGTACCAACAGCATCTTTTGACCCCGGCGACCAGGTAGCGGCTAATCCCGGGGCACCGGGTGCCTGGGTTGAATCGTTTTGCATGCCCTTCTCCCTCTTGAATTAACCGCCATGTGCAAAATCCGGATAATCAGTCATACCACCATCGACGAAAATCGTTCGGCCAGTTACATAAGAAGCGGCGTCGCTAACTAAAACTACGGCCATTTGCGCTACTTCTGACGGTTCGCCAATGCGGTGCAAGGGGATTTTCTCTAATAAATCATTTAATCCGGCCCGGTTGTTCCAGACTGTTTGATTAATGGTAGTTTTAATCGCTCCCGGGGCTAGTGCCAGCACCCGTACCCCGTAAGGGGCTGCTTCTTGAGCTAAGGTTTTTGTGAGCATGCTTAATCCGGCCTTTGATGTTGTATAAGCGCTGTGCCCGGTCCAGGCTATAATCTCATGCACTGACGATGTGTTTAGAATTACTCCGCTCTTTTGTCCGACCATGCGTTTGAGGGCCTGGCGGGCACAGTAGAAGTTACCGATCAGATTAATATTAATAACTTGCATCCAGTCATCTAACTTAGTTTCCCAGCCGTCGGCTTTTTGCCCATCTATGCCGGCGTTGTTGATTAAGATGTCGATTCCTCCCCAGCTGGTGTCAAGCTGACTGAACATTTGTTCGACTTGAGATGAGTCTGACACGTCAGCCATAATCGATATAGCTTCCCTTCCTTTTGCCTGTATCTCGTTGACCATCTGCTCGGCAATTTCCGGATGACTAACATAATTGATCGCAACTTTTGCGCCTGCTTTGGATAATTCGTTGGCTATGGCAGCCCCGATACCGCTGTTGCCGCCGGTTACGAGTGCACGCTTTTCATTTAATCGGATTTCCATCTAATTCCAGCATAACCTGTTAGCATCTATCAGCACAAGCACTTTAGGACTATACTTTAACTTAAGATGCATTGGCAAGAAACGGTACTGGCTGTTGGTCAAATCGTTTTTATTGTCGCTCTGTTACCGTCGCTGTTTAGTCGTGATAAGCCCGAAATCTGGACGTCTATTATCACCGGAACAGTTGCGCTTAGCATTGCTATAACTTATGCTACGATGAACTTGCCGCTTGCTGCCATATCGGCACTTTTCAATTTTATTTTCTGGTCGATTTTAGCTGTGCAGAAGTATAGACAAAAGAAATATCCGAAAGCTGTCAAGCGACGGGCTTCTTAGCGCTGGAAAGTGCTTCCTGCCGGATTGGCGGAGTAAGCCCTAATTGAGTTTGAATCTGGGGCAGACGGCGCCATGCAGTATGTCTGGTCATTGTACGCTCAGGGTATGCTCTCAGAATACGGTTATATATTTCGATATAACCTGCTGTCATATTAGTGTAGTTAAATAGGGTCTTAGCGCGCGTCGATATATACTTGCGGTCCATTGCAAAACATTGTTCGATTTGGTGATATCCCTCGACAAAGTCCTCAACTAAAATCCCCGTTCGCCCGTCCTCGATTAATTCTGGCATTGAACCCCGGTCGATCGCCAGTGTAGGCGTCCCGCAGTATGCTGCTTCAAGCACATCCAGCCCGAAAGGTTCTCTAAAACCCGTGGGATGCAGGTTACATCTGGCATGGCTGAGTAGTTCAATTTTTTCTTTAAACCCTATTTCGCCCAAAAACTCGACCAAGGGGTGTTTTAAGTACGGTCGGATAGCTTCGTCAAAATACCCCTCCGCCTGGTAATCAATCTTACCGGCCAGCTTTATCTTAATACCCAAACTAATCGCCAGTTGAATGGCGAGATGCGGGTTCTTTTCCCGGTCAAAACGGCCAAGGAAGCTGACATAATCGTCCGGCTGTTGAACTAGTGTAAACTTTCTTGGGTCTTCACCGTTATACACAGTGCCGATGTAATTTAGCAGCGGTAATGCTTCTTG
This sequence comes from bacterium, assembly GCA_021800155.1. Taxonomy (GTDB): domain Bacteria; phylum Patescibacteriota; class Saccharimonadia; order Saccharimonadales; family UBA4665; genus JAJZWH01. Next base: position 8,620 of record JAJYZG010000017.1, on the reverse strand, counting down.
TTGATTCTTGGAGACGGTTACATATAGCAGTTTGCGCCGTTTAAGGTAATATCCTAATCCGTTTAAATCGATTGGGCCGTGAATAGTTGTGATGCCCGGAAAGTCGCTAAAGCTAGACAAATCAAAGCCGTGGGAATGGATGATATCGATGCTCGACACTAGCCGGCTCAGCTGTTTTTTGGTTTGCCTGTTGATACCTTCAACCAGTTTTTGGTGCTGCTTAAGGTTTTTCCGGCTTAAGGGAAAATAAATTGATTGTTCGCAGGTCGGGATTACTTCGCATTCCGCCGTCGAATCTCCCGGTCCAAGTAATATTGGCGTGTGGCCGGCTTCTTTCAATCCGTTAATCTGGTGATGAATTATGGCTTCGGTCCCACCATAGGCTAACGGTGGCACAGGGATATACGGTCCGGCTACCACTGCTATCCGCATAATCTCGTTCCCTTTCTTTAAGGCAATGCTTGAAGTTAGCAGCCGCTAACTATTCTATAGATAAGCTGGATCGTTGGGCTATGACAATAATCACAGTGGTTCTGTAGGGTATTCTCTTTCCTGCAGAGGCTTTTAGCGTCTACTTGAGGAGTTATTGAGGACACGATGCTGGTTGTAGAACATCAGGTAATCATTGATGTGCTGAGTTGTAACCTGAGCTGTTAATTTCTTTCCTTCAACTACAGGGAGGATGTGTTCGTCATACTGTCGCATCAGCTGTAATGCCTTTGCTGCCGGATCACTTGGCTTAAGGAATTGTTTTTCACTAAGCGGCTGCATGAATTTCTCAACTGACTGGTCGTAGAATGCATTCTTTTTGCGCATAACTTTCGCGGCTTCCAATTCACCAATCACCCTCTCTCCCTTAGTGATCAGAAAAAAATATTCGCGGTAGCGCAGGACATAGTCATTAAAGTAATTCTCGAGTGGCGTATCGGCCGGAACGGTGGCGAAGTCTGTTTCCATAACATCTTTGACTTTAACCTTGCTTAGCAACACCTGATTTAGGGTTTGCTGGTAACTTGCGCGAGTTAACTGGTGCAGGTATAGACCAAGTATCAAAAACCAGATGCCCCCCACTAGATTACCGTCGATGACTTCCAAAATGCCAAAAGCGGCCATCGCATAGGACAGCACATAGCTTAAATATGATGCAGCTTTAGTCGCGCTAATAACGTCTTTGGTTTTTAGCCAGACTAATGATCTAAATAGTCTTCCGCCGTCCAGCGGGTAGGCTGGTACTAAGTTGAATAACCCGATAATTAAGTTAAGGATGGCATCGATTCCGGCAATGATTTCTATGACCGTGACATGCTGGCTTTTGGCAATTGCCCAGATACCCCAAAATAAAGCGGCAATTAACAAGCTGGTGCCCGGACCGGCTGCGGTCATGAGAAATTCGGTTTTGGCATCAGTGGGCTCGTTTTGGAGTTCCGATGCCCCACCAAACAGAAACAGGGTGATGCGTTTAACTATCAGCCCGTATCTTCGAGCAACTAACGAATGGGCATATTCATGAGCAATGGCTGCAATGAAAAACAAAAGCGTGATGATTAAGCCGTCAACTACTCTTACGCCGAGTGATAGTTTGGGGTAATAGGCCGGCAAAACGCCACTGATTACGGTCCAGGCTATGAGTGCGAAAATAATTAGCCACGAGTAGTGGACTCTTAGTTTGATCCCGAAGAATGTGCCTATAGTCAGGCTTTGCCGGTTAAGCTCGTTGTTCATAAGAACATTCTAATTGAATTTTTAGCTACTGGTATGCTTAGAACCCCAGGGTTTATTATGTGATTTAGCCCATGCTTATTTAAGAATCGTTTCCTAAGGCTTAGCGACATAGAAACCCTGAACTCCGTTGCCATTGATTTGGCCGGGGGCTTTATCGCCAATATAGAAATAGAGCGGAAATCCTTTATAGGTATACTGGATTGCGCCGTTGTCAGTCCGTTTAATCGTGCCTACGTTAGCCGGCAAGTCGGTGGTTGAACCGCTATCAACATAGGCCGGCCAGATACTTAAGCACGCACCGGTGCAATTACTGGTGTTGCTGGTGTCGCTGCTATATGTATATAGAGTTATTCCGTTGGGGCTGGCTAGATACTGCCCTCCGACATTGCTGTTGGTTTTAGTAATTAATACTGAGTTATTGACTGGGCTAGCGGTATTGGCCGGTTGGTGGCTCGAGCTGCTGTTTGTGCCATAGCCTGAAGAGTTATACGAGTTGTTCGAACTGTTGGTCTTAGCTTTACTGGGGCTTGAAAACAGTGCATATCCGCCCCCTGCTAGTCCGGCTACAACCACAATAGCCACTACTCCGCCTATTACATTCTTGCTCATAATTTTACTTGCTCCCGTATTACGTACTTTAAGTATAGCTCTTTAGTGTAGCTTTTAGAGCTGTGAATCAGCCACCAGGTTATCCGATTCTTATGCAGAGTGTACTTTCTGTGCTGAACTATATACAGGGCAGCTTAACAATTTGAGTATATAATTAGGTTGCATGAGCAAAATAAAACCTGAAAACGGCATTAAGATCGTATTCGGCATCATCATCGTGTTGGTCATTGGCATTTCGCTGTATGCCATATTTCATTCGCCAATGAGCCGTCGGCTAAGCGTTAACATTAAAGCTACTACGCACCTAGTGCCACCTGATCAGCAGCCAGTTAATCCGTTGAGCTTATATGCAGCCGGTTCACTTAGTTGTAGTACCAGCGCTTCAGTCATGCCTCTAACTCCGGATTATTCAATTACCGAGATGGGCTGTAGTGCACCGGGCAGCTCTTCGACTTATCTTATCTGTAACGGTACAATCACTCAGCATGCGGTCGACGTTTCACTTGGCTGTTACCGGCCTCATTATCAAGCAGCGGCGGACCAGCTCGAATGTAGCGGTACGACTGACGCACTATCTAGCCCGACTAATCTGTCTCTAAACTACACCTGCGCACTTCCAAGTACTGCTAGCAACAAAGTTGTCTATTCGTGCAATGGCAATTTGGCTAACTATAGTTCTTTTGCGATTAACTTACCTTTAAGTGTAGCCTGCGCATCGTAAGTTAGAGTCTGGCGTCTCTCGGTACATTTTCTTTTGTATAACAGATAGAACGGGCATATTTTGAATGTAAGTCGTAGCAGTTGATTGATGTCGGAAAATTCTCAATTAGAAACTTAACATCATAGCGCGCATTGCCAAGTTGGGTTTGTGCAGCTGCTGCTTGCCCGTTAGCTTGCAATAACTGTTGGTCGTAGTAGTAGTTATTATAGAAATTCACTGCTAACCCCGTCGCAATTGAGCAAATGATAACTATCACCAGGCTGATTATGACGTATTTACGCATGCCGCTGGTCATCGGGAGGTTGCTTTTAGTTGGTTTAACCTGCTGTTCCACGGGTTTAATTCCAATTTATTAATCAAAGGTCAAGCATAATTATGACACCAATTCTATGAACTAGCTGCTTATTCCCCAGTCGGCAGTTTGCCGTAACTGTTGCATGCGGCTAAAAACTGAATTCATCATAAAATAGATGCCATGAATAGGTGGCTCTCGCGCGATGCCCTGCTGCTGTCTTTATCGGCTTTTTTCGCTGATTTGGGCTACCAAGGAGTTACAGCCCTATATCCGCTATTTATAGTTATAGATTTACATCAGTCTCCTTTAGTCTATGGCCTAATAACTGGTTTGGGGTTCGGGGTCGGTTCTTTGTTTGCCTTAATCGGCGGCAAGCTTGGCGATAAGTTACCTAAAAAACCAATCATCATAATTGGCAATTTGGGAATTATGCTGTTAGCCTTTAGCGGGGTATCGCACCAGGTATGGATTAGTGGCTTGTTATTTATGGGTGGTTGGTGGTTCAGATATTTACGAACTCCTCCGCGTCGGGCATTGCTGGTCAGTTCAACCAAACCCGAATACCGGTCTAAAGTGTTTGGTTTTCTACACGCTTTAGATATTGGGGGCGGTTTGCTTTCTATCGTTGGTGCCATTAGCTTTTTGTTGCTGCATGTTAGTCTCGGCCATATTATAGTTTTTTCCGCTGTACCTCTAATAATGTCCAGTCTGGTGCTGTTATTTGTGGGCAAAAGCCAGCAATACGCAATTGAGGTCAAATCTAAAGAGACTACAATTAATGCCGAGGAAGCTAGTCGTAGCGTCCGTCATCATCGACAAATGTTTATGGCCATCATCATAGCTGCAGGGCTATACGGGTTTAGTTATTATAACCTTGGTTTCCCGGTTTTAAGTGCAGCCAAAGTTAGTCGGTTGGCGGTTGTAGGACTAGCTGTGTTTGGGGTTTATTTAGGTATATCGGCTGTTTCCGGCTGGTTGCTGGGGCGGCGTAACATGAAAGGATTGCGACCGTTGTGGGGTTATGGCTTTCTTCCGTCGGTTTTGGCTTCTTTGCTAATCGCCCTTAATGCTGCTTTACGCGGCGGTGTTTGGATAATTTTTCCTGCGGTTGCCATACTTGGTTTTGGCATGGGTGCTATAGAAACATATGAGCCGGCAATGGCCGCCAGTTTACGGACTAGCGGTAATGTTTCGTCCGGTATGGGGTGGCTAAGCGTAGCTAGGAGTCTTGGCCAATTTGGAGCGAATTTCATAATGGGAGCGCTATTTGTTGTGGGTGAAGCTTATGCTTACGTATTTGCCGCCGCTGCCGCTCTGCTCGCCGCAGTTATACTAGCTTTGACTGAGTTGCGCAGCTGAAACCGGGGACTAATTATGACTTGCCTAGATTTTTTAAGCACAAGCGTTATAATATGCTAAAACCAGGCAATGAATATGGTGGCCATCAATACACCAGTGCGAATTACAGAGACGGAACCTTTAAGTTCAAGCCTGTTAGTTTATGAAAATAGATATAACAAAGAATTGATTCTCGGCAACTATAATGAGCATCTAGTTTACGCGCTTGGTAAATCTGCCCTGAACTGCGAGCATTGGGTGGGGCTCATCCGTCTAGGTGGTTTTCATCTTATAGTCAGTGATGTCTGGAAAATTAATGCCAATGATTTTCGCGCAGCGATTCGTACTGAACTTGAACAAGCGGAGCAGCTATATCCGTTGAACCCTGGGTTCAGCGAGACATTGGATGAGGACATTGAGCAGACTAAACGGATTATGAGCGATGGTTATCTGCTGCCAGATAAGTCCGTGATAGATTATGTGCTGTTAGCTTGCAAGGACCATTCCGGCCTTCGGCTTGCGCATCATGCCGACTATAATAACGAGCATGTGGCGCCTGCCGTGAGAAATCATACGCTCGAGGTTGCAAGCTGCGTCACCAGAATTTATGCGTAGTTAATCAAAGTTTATTCTGGATAAACTAGGCAACGCAGCCACAGTGGATATCTAGGGTAATCTACTTGTACATAAACGATGAGAGGGGGCTTTTATCTGCTGAGCTTATTTTTCCCAGGCAAATTCGCTATGTCCGAAGTGACCGTAGCGTGCTGTGGCTTCATATAGTGGGCGCTTAAGTTTTAACAAATCGATTATGCCTTTAGGGCTTAGATCATAGCCGCTGATTTTATATTCTTTGGCGTCAACTATGGCAATTGATTCAAGTGGCTGATCTACTCCTATAGCATAGGCCAAATATACGTACACTTCGTTGGCCTTTTCCTTATGAATTAAGTCGACGGCGATTTTTCTAGCCATATAGGCAGCTGAGCGATCTACTTTTGACGGATCTTTGCCGCTAAATGCTCCGCCACCGATTGGTATCCGCGGTCCATAGTTATCGACCACTAATTTACGTCCCGTTAAGCCAGAGTCTGCATCAAACCCGCCAGTTTGCCAATCCCCTGCCGGGTTGACAAGTAGGGCGACGTCTTTAGTATTATAGTTATAGTTTAACTCATTTTTTAGCCAGTCTCGGATCGCCGACTCAAGCGCAGTCCGCTTGACGTGCTGGAAGCTGGCAACAACTGAAGTTAGTGTGCTGTCTTCTAGCGTAACTTGAGTTTTACCGTCATATGGCCATTGGGCAAAAAGGTATTGGTTTAACTCACGCGATAATACTACTTCCAGTGGCAGTAGCTGTTTAGTTTCATTGCAAGCGTAGCCGACCATTACTCCCTGATCTCCTGCTCCACCGATGTCTACTCCGCGGGCAATTTCAAAACTTTGTTTAACTATTGCAGTAGTGAGTTCAATATCTCCAGCCAGCCGCCTCACAATTGCGGCTATATCTACATTGTAGTAGTTTGAACTTACTTCACCAGTAACAAAAATTTTGTTGTGGCCCCCGGCTACATCAATGGCAACCCGGCTATCCGGATCATGTTTTAGGTAAGCATCTAAAATGGCATCAGAAATTTGGTCGCAAATCTTATCAGGGTGTTTGGGTGAAACACTCTCCGCTGTCCTATAGGTTGGCATAAAAGATCCTTTCATTTTAAGGAAAGGATAGCTGTAGGATTGTCATATCCTTCCCGTAAGTTGGGCTAGGCTTAGCACCTTGCTTTTTTGGTTGGCAGGTTGCTGGCAGGTCATTGAGCTAGAACTCTCGCTGCTCTCTTGATATTTAAATTGTTAATATAATTCAATTTTAAAGCAGTCGTTGGCTTTATGCCAGTTTAGCTACAATCTTAATTTAAGTAAATGCAAAAACCAAATATTGTTACTCAGCATACCTTTGATGTTCATTTTCTACCGGATTTAGATATTGCTGTACTGGGCGCATTGGAAAGGCTAAAGAGGCGCGGATTATCTTACATCGGTTTAACTCTTATAAGCATCCACTGGTAGTCGGCTTCGGCAACGCTGAAGCTACTAGACGAATAATTTTTGACTAGACTAATGCAAGCTTTGCGAGCGAGAGTACAATCGGCGCGAAATTGGCGTCAATCAGGCACATTAATGAGGTAGTTATAGTTTAAGCGTTCGGGGGTAAGCCCGCGCCGATGATTGCCAAAAAGGCGCGCCAGGCCGGCATGCATGTCACACTTATTACCAATATGCTCGGCTCGCGTACGGAGATGGTTTTATTAAAGCTCAGAGCTGAGCGTGCATGTTTTTCCAAAGAACCGTGAAACGTATACCTATAACACCAGTACCTATATGTCTATGATACTTAGCTATACGCGCGAAAATCCTTCACAAATCAAACGGTTTATTCTCGAGAATACGGCTACGCTAGCACTGCTGGATTTGTGGCGTTATAGACGTTCCTATTGTTCCGCCAGATTTTGCAGGCATTATTCGTATGCTGCAAGACAAGTTTATGAAACTATTCGGTCGTAATAGCGCGCAACGTTGCAACCAGCGAGTACGTCAAACATTCTACGACAGTAGTTCCAAGCGATAAATTGTTTATGGCTTTTTGGTGTGCCTAGTCAAATATGGGGTAAGCCAGAGTATCGTATCAATATCGGTCCGCCGAATAACGCGGATTACGGAGCAATGATGGCTGTTGGTTATTATGTTATAGCGAAAATTCAGAAAGCACGCCCACCATACTTTAAAGATCATACTGTTGAATATTGTTGATACATCTCCAGCGTATTTCACGAAGGCATTGAACCGATCGTTATATGTGCACTTAGTATTTTTTGGTTACAACCTGTCATACTAGTCTAGATTCACTTTTCAATTAATAAGGACTTGGCTATTAATTGGTAAGTCTACTTAATGTGGTCGACATTGATCTGTTACTAGTACAGACAGTTGACAGCACCTGACCGGTAAAGCTAAGGTTTGTTAATATGGACATGGTCAAATTTAAGCCGTCTAACGATCAGCTTGTGCAGTGGTCGCTTAGATTGGGACTTGCCTTAGTGTTTATATATGCAGGAGTCGGGTCGCTCCTGCATCCTTATGAGTGGATAGCCTACCTGCCGGGGTTTTTAACCCGTCACTTTGCTGCTTTAACTTTAATTAAGCTGTTTGCTGTGTTTGAGCTATTACTAGCGGCCTGGCTTTTAAGCGGTAAGCTAATAAAGTATTGTGGTATTGTCTGCGGTTCCACTTTAGTTTTAATTGTGCTTTTTAATTTGTCGCAGCTAATTATTACTTTTCGGGATATCGGTCTAGTGTTTATGGCCTTAGCGCTGGTTTTTGTGTCATATAAAAGGTCATAATCTTGAAATATTTATGACTGTTGCTCGGGTTCCATCGGATTATCCGTGTCTATCTTGATCCAGTTGGTCGCGTTGAGCCAAAATCTGATAAGCTTGATTTTATCATCTGTCAGATGATCATAGTTGGACTCTTCGCATGCCTCGACACCATGTCGGCTGATTATATACATGTCACTATCATTATCCCGAGGCGAAAAGGCAAATGTTTCGTTACCTTCATCTAGGTAGGCTTCAAGCTCGACCATTAATGGTTGCTCCGGGTTTTTACTTTGCAACTCACCAGAACATAAGACTATGGCTTCGCTATTTGGATCGCCCCAGTCCTGGATGATTACTATATGGTTGTTCGGATCGGTAAACACCGCCAAAGCATCGTTATATAGGCAAAGTTCTTCAAAAGACGGTTGTTGCCGCGTTAGATATTAAGTAAGTGTTACCAAAAGGTACTGTTTAAGCATGAGCTTTTCTAATAGTGGTAACCAAGTTCTCGCTGAGTCCTTTCCAACTTACTTGTTAATATATGGATTTTATCACGTA